>JASHTP010000083.1 GCA_030040495.1 Alphaproteobacteria bacterium | reverse complement strand
GCCGCGCCGTCGTCGCGCCGCTCGCGGCCGATCTCGACCGCGACCCCGCCGGTCTCGGTGAACTTGATGGCGTTGCTGACGAGGTTGAACAGCACCTGGCGGAACCGGTCGGGATCGCCGACGATCCGGTCCGGCACGTCGGCGGCGACGGTCAGCGCGAGGTCGAGCCGCTTGCGCGTGGCGCCCGGCCGCATCATGTCGATCACCGCCTGGGCGGCGGCGCGCGGCGCGAACTCGACCGCCTGGAGCTTGAGCCCAACCCCCTCCATCTTGGAGAAGTCGAGCACGTCGTTTACCTGCTGCAGCAGGAATTCGGCCGAATCCTTGAGCGCGGCGGCGAGCGTCCGCTGCTCCTCGGCGAGCGTCGTCTCCAGCAGCAGGTTCGCGGTGCCGATGATGCCGTTGAGCGGCGTGCGCATCTCGTGGCTCATCGTCGTCAGGAACTGCGACTTGACCCGGCCGGCGAACTCAGCCTCGCTCTTGGCGCGCCGCAATGCCGCCTCGGTCGCCTTGCGCTGTTCGACCTCGCCGAGATGGAAGAACACCATCACCGCCAGCGCTGCGGCGACGCCGAGCGCGATGGTGAGCACGAGCATCGGCCCGCCGTGCCAGGTGAGCGTGGCCAGGCTGACAATGGCGCCGGCGCCGACAAAGCAGATGACGAACGCCAGGCCGGCCCGGCTCAGGCGAGCGGCGGCCGAGGGCCACTGCATGATCGTTCTCCCGCGGGCGATCAGCCTGCCACGGCGCGGTTAATTTTTCGCGCACCCGGCAGCCTGCAAAATGGCCTTGCATTTTGCCCGGGCGGTTCGCGCAGGACGGCAGCGGAAACCGGCTCCCGTTGGAAAAAATCCGCGGCAATCCTGGGTTTTTCGGGTTGGCACGGCGCTTGAAACGAGGATGGCGGATCACCCAGGAGTTTGCGCCATGTCCGCCACGATCATCACCCTCGCCGACCGCCGACCGACGCCCGCCCGGGCGCGCCTCGACCGCCTGTCGGAGCCGGCTCAGATCATCGCCCTGCCTTCCGTTCCCGCCGCCGGTGCGGGCAACGCGGCCGCCGCCGTGGCGGCGCTGCGCGTCGCCTGCCGCGACCTCGCGGCCAACCTCGCGACCATTCGCCAGCACGTCCAGGTCGTCCGCGACAGCATGGACCAGGTCCGCGACGGCGCCCGGTCGGTCGCTTCCGGCAGCGGCAGCATCGTCCACGCGCTGCGCGGCGCCGCCCTGCGGCCCGGCCTCGTCGAGGAGGGCTGCCGTGGCTGAGCATCCGCAAAAGCCGGTCGCGCTCGTCGTCGACGACGATCTGTCCTACCGCATCTTCATGCGCCAGTTCCTCGAGCTCGCCGGCTTCGCGGTGATCATGGAAAGCAACGGGCAGCTGGCGCTGCGGCGGCTCGAGGAGCAGACGGTGGCGCTGCTGGTGACCGACCTCTTCATGCCGGAGATCGAAGGGCTCGAGCTGATCGAGATCGTCCGGCGCGCCTTCCCCGCGATCCGCATCGTCGCCGTCTCCGGCGGCGCCGCGCAGGGCGATGGCGGCCATCTGCGCCTCGCCAAGCTGTTCGGCGCCCACGCCACCTTGCAGAAGCCGTTCAGCGGCAGCGAACTCGTGGCCGCCGCCGCACCCGACGGGATCGGCCTTGCCGCCGGCGGCTGAGCGCGCCCGGGCGGCCCGCGATCCATCGGCGCCGCGCTAAGCGGCGCGCATCTCCGCCAGGAAGCTTTCCATCTCCTTCTCGAGCGCCGTGGACTGGCCGCGCAGATCGTCGGAAGCGAGCTGCAGCTCGCCGGCCGCGCCGCTCGTCGTCTCGGCCGCGGCGCCGACGCCGCGGACATTGGTCGACACCTCGCGCGTGCGGTCGGCCGCCTCGTTGATGTTGCGCGCGATGTCGTGGGTGGTGGCGCCCTGCTCCTCCATCGCCGAGGCGATGGCGGTGGAGATCTCGCTCATCTCGTCCACGGTCTTGCCGATATTGCCGAGGGCATCGACCGCCCGGCCGGTCTCGCTCTGGATCGCGGCGACCTGCGCCTGGATCTCCTCGGTGGCCTTGGTCGTCTGACTGGCGAGCGCCTTGACCTCCCCGGCCACCACGGCGAAGCCCTTGCCGGCCTCTCCGGCGCGCGCCGCCTCGATCGTCGCGTTGAGCGCGAGCAGGTTGGTCTGTGACGCGATGTCCTGGATGACCTCGACGATCCTGCCGATGCGCTGCGCGGCCTCGACGAGCCCGCGGATGGTGGTGTTGGAGAGCTCCATCTCGGTCACGGCGCGCCTTGCCACCTCGGTCGACTTCACCACGCGATGATTGACCTCGCCGATCGCGGCCGAGAGCTCTTCCGCCGCGCCCGCCACCGCCTGGACGTTCCCGGTGGTTTCGGCCGCGGCGTTGACCACGGTCTCGAGGCCGGTGCGGCTCTGCTGCGCCATCTCGGCGAGGCGCTGCGCGTGCGACTGCACATGCTCGGCCGCGCGCGCCACCGCGCCGACGACCCGCGCCATGCGCTGATGGAATTCGCCGAAGAGCCGTTCCAGCGTCTCCTGCCGGCGGCGTTTGGCGGCGTCCTCCGCCTGCTGCGCCGCGGCGAGCTCGTCGGCCCGCCGGCGATTCTGCTTGAACACCTCGAGCGCGCGGGCGAGACGCCCGATCTCGTGCCGGTCCTCGCGCAGCGGCACCTCGACGTTCAGGTCGCCGTCGGCCAGCGCGCCCACGCGCTGGCCGATCACCGCCAGCGGACGGCTGATGCTGCGCGCGATGAGATAGGCGAAACCGACGGCGAGCGTCAGGACGCCGCCGCCCAGGGCGAGGTATTTGAGCGCCAGGCTGGTATAGATCTCGTCGATATCGTCGACATAGACGGCGGTGCCGATCGCCCATTGCCAGGGATCGAAGCCGGCCGAATAAGCGAGCTTCGGCGCCGGCCGCTTGCTGCCGGGATGAGGGTAGCGGTAGGTGAAGAAGCCGCCGCCATGCTGCGCCGCCTCGATCTGCCTGCGCACCGTCGGCACGCCGTCGGCGTCGGTGAAGTCGAGGCGGTTCTTGCCTTCGAACGCGGCATTGACATGGGCGATGGTGACGCCGTCGTAACGCTGGATGAAGAAATAATCGTCCTTGGTGAAGCGCAGCTGCTTGATCTGCTCCTTTGCCGCTTGCTGGGCCTCCTCGCGGGTGAGCTTGCCGGCTTGCTCCTTCTGATACCAGCTTTCCGCGACCTTGTCGGCGAGCACCACGAGATGCCGGAGCGATTCCCGACGATCCTCGATCAGGCTGCTTTTGAGCTCCGAGAGGCCGTACCAGACGACGATCGCGAGCGCGAGCAGCAGCAGCGGGGTGAACAGCATGAGGCGGTGGGAAATCGACATCCGTTTCAGCATGACGCGCTCTCTCGATTGCTGGAGACGAGCCGGCACGGCGGAGCTGCCAGGTGCGGCGCGCAAAAAAATTCGCGCTCGCACGATACGGTTGTGATTGCTTCTAATAGGTTAATTAGATTGGTAGATCGCCCTGAATAGGGGCGGAGTTCCGCCCCGCCCGGGCCGGCGCCCCCTGCCTCGAAAATCGTTACGAGAAGCGCCGACGGCGCGGCGACAGGTGGTCAGCGCGCGTCGCCGACGGGTTTGACCGGGATGATGTTCGTGGCCCGCCAGCGCTCGTCGAGGGTCGCCTCGACCCGCTCGCCCGGCCGCACGGCCAGCGGCGTCGCGAGGGGGCTGAAGACTTCGGACGACCAGATGAGAAAATCGTCGAACCACAACTCCTGGACCCACAGCAGGGCGGTGAGGGTGCCGGCCGAGCGCAGCTCGAGCGTCACCTGCTCCGGCAGTCTTTCGTCGCCGCCGCCGCTGTCATAGGCGAACTCGGCGACAGCGACCCGATCGCTGAGGAGGCGTCCGCCCTGTCGGCTATGCCGGTAGCCGCCATTGCTGCCGCCGGGCAGCCACTTGTAATCGCCGTAAAGCGTCGGGCGCGAGCGGTCGAACAGGATCTCGGCGGTCATCGCCTCGAGCAGCGGACCGAACTTCAAGGCGTAGCGGTTCTCGAGCTCCTGCAGCGAACGCCGGAGATCGCTGAGCTCGGTGAAGGCGTCCTGTTGCGGCCAGTCGCAGGCGATCGCCCAGTAGCGGACGCGGTTCGGCACCGTGCGGCAGGCCTTGGCGCCGAACCGGCGGCGCAGCGTCGCGACCGTGCGCGAGCGCGCCTCGTCGACGGCGACGTGATTGGTGTAGACGAAGGCAAGCAGGGTATCGACTTTCTCGCCGATCTCGGCCGGCTCGAGCGCATTGAGATCGGTCTCGATGAAGCGGATGTTGCGGTCGAGGCCGTTCTCGCGCGCCAGCGCGCGAGCGAGGTCGACATTGTCGCGATCGACGGCGACGACCGAGGCGGCGCCGGCTTCCAGCGCCAGGAACGACAGGATGCCGGAGCCGCAGCCGGCATCGAGCACGTAGGCGCCGGGCTTCACCGCCGCCTGGATCGCCTTGCGGATGCCGAGCGTGCGCTCGACCCGCAGCAGCAGCCGCAGATGCATCGACGCGTTGAAGAGGACGTCCTGCTTTTTCATTGAAAGGATGCCGCCGCGGCCGCCAGCTGCTCGTGTCTTGCGCCGCCCGTATCGGCCGGCCTCTCGGGGCCGGAGCCCGCGGCGAAGAGCCGGTGCCGGGTGGCGGCATCGAAGCCGAGATCGGCAGCGCAGGCGGCGACCGAGGCGCTATAGACGGCGTCGACGCCGGTGCGCGCCAGCAGGGCGCGCTGCGCTTCGGTGACCGCTTCGGTGCTGCGCTGGCGATAGCGGTAGGCGACGTCCGAGCCGTGCAGGCCCGGCACCTCATAGACCGCGGGTTCGTCGGGGTAGATGATCCGCGCCTTGTCCGATTCGAGCTGGCCCATCTCGTTCCAGTCGGTCACGGCGCTCTTGCTGAAGCGCTGCGCCAGGCCGAGCCGGTCGAACAGCGCGCGCATCGAATGTACCGCCTCCTTGCTGGCCTCGTAGACGTAATGGGTGACAGCGACGCCCTGCCGCCCGGCATAGCCCTCGACGCGCACGGCATTGAGCGCGGCGAGGACGTAGTGTCGCACCAGCCGGTCCTCGCTGACCCGATCCGACCATTTGCTGATCCACGAAGCAAGCGCGCTGGCGGGCTGGCGGTCGAGCAGAACGAGATGCAGCCGGTCGGGCGGATAGCCCGCCTCGACGAGCAGCTGCAACGGGATGAACAGGCATTCCGCCAGCAGATAAGGTCCCGCCACGTCCTTGATGAAGACCTGCGGATGCTCGCTGCGCCGCGGCAAGTGCCAGCGGGCGCCGTCGCCACCGGTAAGGGCGTGGCGGAGCATCGCCTTGATCGGCTGGTAGTAGGAGGCCAACCCGGCCACGCCGAACAGGTTGATCAAGGCAGTCGAGCCGACCCGGGCCTTGCCCCAGCCGCAGTAAAGCATCGGAAACTCGTCCGCCGGCAGGGCGCGGAAGCCCTGCGACAGCCGGTCCCGCACCTCGCGCATCAGCGCATCGAGCGCGACGCTCCGCGTCTGGTATTTGCCATCGGGATCGAGCCAGGTCGTCGAAAGCGAGGGGTGGTCGCAACGTACCAGATCAGCCATCCGCTCCAGGTCCCCACCGCGCGCGATGCCATCCATGGCGATGTTTTTACCTTGATTAAGAGCATGTAGATATTTTGCACCCTTTTATTAGGCACACTGGTTCCGTGCGGTGTCAAAGGAAAATGTGTTGAATACGTGTTAATGCCGATGGCCGGCGCGCGCGCCGCGCGGCGCTCGTTCGTCTTGCCGCGCGCTCAGGATGCCGCGTCGGGGGCGGGCGCGATCAGGAAGGGGCCTGCCGGGTCCTGCGCCTTGAGGCGGCGGCGCGCCGCGGCCGGGCTCGCCACGGCATAGCAATAGGCGCAGCCCTGGGCGCAGCTGTCATAGGCGCCGATGTCGCGGCTTTCGGCGCAGCGGCAGCCTGGCCGGTTGCCTTTCTCGCGCGCGGCGATGGCGCGGCCGGCCAGGTCGGAAAGACGGTCGGCGTCGATGCAGCGCGCTTCGGCGAGGCCGGGCGCGAGCAGCGTCGGCTGCGTGCAGAGGCTCGCCTTCATTCCGTACTCGGCGGCGATGCCGGCGAGGTCATGGAGCAGCTCCCGCTTTTCGCCATCGGGCGGATCGCGCCAGGCGAATCCATGGCGGCGCGCCGCGGCGGCGAGATTGCGCGCCGTCTTGCGGTAGGGCTGCACGAAGGACAGGACGACCTCGTCGACGAGCCCGCCGAGCGCTGCCGCCAGGCGGGCGACGTTGGCACGGTGCCAGGAGGGCGGGGTGAGCGTCGACAGCAGCACCGGGTCGTAGCGCCAGACCGCGGCCCGCCCGCCCCAGCGCCGGCCGAGCGCCCGGAGCTGGCCGAGCGCCGCCTCGGGCTCGATCACGCCGGCCTCGAGCGCCCGGGGATAGGCGGTGAGGGTGAACTGGACGGCGAAGGGGGCGCGCGCCGCGACCTCCTCGAGGTGCGGCAGCAGCGGCCCGAGATTGCGCGTCCAGAAGACGAAGCCGGCGACGGCGCCGGGGCGGAGCGAGACCTCGTAGGGCGCGCCGCCATAGGGGCTGGCGACGCGGCAGAAGCCGGCTTCGAGCCGTCCCAGCAACCAGCGCGTGTAGAAGGCCGGGATGTCCGTCCGATAGCTCGCCGAGACGATCGCCGGCGGCGCGTTTTGCGCCCGCGCGCCTTGCATTTCCGCCGTCTGCCTCCCCATATCTGCGACCGGGTCCGACAATCGCCGGACGGCCGGCTTCGCGGTTGTAGCAAAGCCCGGCCGTTCATATATAAGCCTTGCCGGACACAGGGAAATTGTGTGTGACGGGGCAAACCTGAGGGGGTTCCGTTCAGCGCCTCCAGGGGCTGCGGGACTCTGCTGCAACAAGAGGTGGCTATGGCAAAAGTAATCGGTATCGATCTCGGCACGACGAATTCTTGCGTCGCCGTGATGGAAGGCAAGAGCGCCAAGGTGATCGAGAACAGCGAGGGCATGCGCACGACGCCCTCGATGGTCGCCTTCACCGACAACGGCGAGCGGCTCGTCGGTCAGGCCGCCAAGCGTCAAGCGGTGACCAATCCCGACAATACCTTCTACGGCGTGAAGCGCCTGATCGGCCGGCGCATGAGCGACCCGATGGTCAAGAAGGAGATGGAACTCGTCCCCTTCAGGATCATCCAGGGCGACAATGGCGACGCCTGGGTCGAGAGCCGCGGCAAGAAGTACGCGCCCTCGCAGATCAGCGCCTTCGTGCTTCAGAAGATGAAAGAGACCGCCGAGGCCTATCTCGGCGAGCCGGTGACCGAGGCGGTGATCACCGTCCCGGCCTATTTCAACGACAGCCAGCGCCAGGCGACCAAGGATGCCGGCAAGATCGCCGGCCTCGAAGTGCTGCGCATCATCAACGAGCCGACGGCGGCAGCCTTGGCCTACGGGCTCGAGAAGAAGGGCACCGGCACGATCGCGGTCTATGACCTCGGCGGCGGCACCTTCGACATCTCGGTGCCGGAGATCGGCGACGGCGTCTTCGAGGTGAAGTCGACCAACGGCGACACCTTCCTCGGCGGCGAGGATTTCGACAAGCGCATCATCGACTATCTCGCCGACGAGTTCAAAAAGGAGCAGGGCATCGACCTGCGCAACGACCGCCTGGCGCTGCAGCGCCTCAAGGAGGCGGCCGAGAAGGCGAAGATCGAGCTCAGCTCGTCGATGCAGACCGAGGTCAACCTGCCCTTCATCACCGCCGACCAGACCGGGCCGAAGCACCTCAACATCAAGCTGACGCGGGCCAAGCTCGAGGCGCTGGTCGACGACCTCATCCAGAAGACCATCGATCCCTGCCGCAACGCGCTCAAGGATGCCGGCCTCAAGGCCTCCGAGGTCGATGAGGTGATCCTGGTCGGCGGCATGACGCGCATGCCCAAGGTCATCGAGGTGGTGAAGCAGTTCTTCGGCAAGGAGCCCAACCGCTCGGTCAATCCGGACGAGGTGGTCGCCGTCGGCGCCGCCATCCAGGCCGGCGTGCTCAAGGGCGAGGTCAAGGACGTGCTGCTCCTCGACGTGACGCCGCTGTCGCTCGGCATCGAGACGCTGGGCGGCGTCTTCACCCGGCTGATCGACCGCAACACCACGATCCCGACCAAGAAGAGCCAGGTCTTCTCCACCGCCGAGGACAATCAGACCGCGGTCACCATCCGCGTCTTCCAGGGCGAGCGCGAGATGGCGGCGGACAACAAGCTGCTCGGCCAGTTTGACCTGGTCGGTCTGCCGCCGGCGCCGCGCGGCATGCCGCAGGTCGAGGTCACCTTCGATATCGACGCCAACGGCATCGTCTCGGTGCAGGCCAAGGACAAGGCCACCGGCAAGGAGCAGCAGATCCGCATCCAGGCCTCGGGCGGGCTCAGCGACACCGACATCGAGAAGATGGTGAAGGACGCCGAGGCGCATGCCGAGGAGGACAAGAAGCGCCGCGAGCTGGTCGAGGCCAAGAACCAGGCGGAGAGCCTCGTCCACACCACCGAGCGCACGCTCAAGGAGGCCGGCGACAAGGTGCCGGCGGGCGAGCGCGAGGCGGTGGAGGCGGCGATCCGCGATGTCAAGGCGGCGATCGAGAGCGGCAACGTCGAGCAGATC
>JASHTP010000082.1 GCA_030040495.1 Alphaproteobacteria bacterium | reverse complement strand
ACGATCTTCTCGCCGCGGATGACGCGCTTGATCTCGTCGGCGGAGAGCGTCTCGAATTCGAGGAGCCCGCGCGCCAGCGCGTGCAGCTCATCGAGATGCTCGGTCAGGATCCCCCGCGCCTTGCGCTCGCCGTCCTCGACGATACGCCGGATCTCCTCGTCGATCACCTTGGCGGTTGCGTCGGAGACGTTCTTGCGTTGCGTCACCGAATGGCCGAGGAAGACCTCCTCCTCGTTCTCGGTGTAGCGCAGCGGCCCGAGCTTCTCGCTGAAGCCGAACTCGGTGACCATGCGGCGCGCGAGGTTGGTGGCGCGGCGGATGTCGTCGGAGGCGCCGGTCGTCACCTTCTCCGTGCCGAAGATCAGCTCCTCGGCGACGCGGCCGCCGAAGAGACTCGTCACCATCGCCTCGAGCTCCAGCTTGGACTGGCTGTACTTGTCGCGCTCGGGCAGATACATGGTGACGCCGAGCGCGCGGCCGCGCGGGATGATCGTCACCTTGTGCAGCGGCTCGTGGCCCTCGGCGTAGAGCATGACCAGAGCGTGCCCGCCCTCGTGATAGGCGGTGAGCTTCTTCTCGTCCTCGGTCATCACCATCGAGCGGCGCTCGGTGCCCATCAGCACCTTGTCCTTGGCCTGCTCGAACTCGGTCATGCCGACCGAGCGCTTGCCCTTGCGCGCCGCCATCAGCGCCGCCTCGTTGACGAGGTTGGCGAGATCGGCGCCGGAGAAGCCGGGAGTGCCGCGGGCGATAATGCGGGGATCGACGTCGCTGGCGAGCGGCACCTTGCGCATGTGCACCTTGAGGATCTTCTCGCGCCCGACGACGTCGGGGTTCGGCACCACCACTTGGCGGTCGAAGCGGCCCGGCCGCAGCAGCGCGGGATCGAGCACGTCCGGCCGGTTGGTGGCGGCGATGAGGATGACGCCTTCGTTGGCCTCGAAGCCGTCCATCTCGACCAGCAGCTGGTTCAAGGTCTGCTCGCGCTCGTCGTTGCCGCCGCCGAGGCCGGCGCCGCGATGGCGTCCGACGGCGTCGATCTCGTCGATGAAGATGATGCAGGGCGCGTTCTTCTTGCCCTGCTCGAACATGTCGCGCACGCGCGAGGCGCCGACGCCGACGAACATCTCGACGAAGTCGGAGCCGGAGATGGTGAAGAACGGCACGTTGGCCTCGCCGGCGATGGCGCGCGCCAGCAGCGTCTTGCCGGTGCCGGGCGGGCCGACGAGCAGCACGCCCTTCGGGATCTTGCCGCCGAGCCGCTGAAACTTCTGCGGGTCCTTCAGGTACTCGACGATCTCCTCGAGCTCCTGCTTCGCCTCGTCGATGCCGGCGACGTCGTCGAAGGTGATGCGGCCGACCTTCTCGGTCAAAAGCCGCGCGCGGCTCTTGCCGAAGCCCATGGCGCGGCCGCCGCCGCCCTGCATCTGACGCATGAAGAAGATCCAGACGCCGATCAGCAGCAGCATCGGGAACCAGTTGATGAGCACCCCCAGCAGGGTCGGGACGTTGTCGTCGGCCGGAACCGACTTGAAGTTCACGTGCTTGTCGAGCAGGCGCTGCACCAGACCGGGATCGTTCGGCGCGTGGGTCGAATAGCTGCCGCGCTTGTCGGAGAGCTGGTAGGTGATGGTGTTGCCCTGGATGGTGACGTTGCTGACCTGGCCCTTGTCGACCTCGTTGACGAACTCCGAATAGTCCTGCCCGCTGGCGGAGCTGCGGTTGGCCGAGTTCTGGAACAGATTGAACAGCGCGATCAGCAGAACGACGATGATGATCCAGAGCGCCAGATTCTTGCCGAAGTTATTCACGGTCCAGGCCTTTCTCCACCGAGCCCGACGAGGTTCCCCGCGAGGGGGAGGCGTAGCTGCAGGGGTAGGGGCCCTGGCCGAACTGCCGCGTCACTGCTCCGTCCCTACAATGTAAGATGCGCTGAAGCTTAAACAACTGTAAACCCGGCGCCACTCAGCGGTCGAGTCGGCCGAAACAGGAGGCGCCAGGGCGACAGCAGGCCGGCCTCGAAGCCTGGCCGCCAATAGCCCAGCGCCGGCACCGCGACCACCGAAGTCCCGTCGCTGAGCGCCGGCAGCCCGGCCCTGGCCGCCGCCGGCAGGGACGAAGCTGCGGCGAGCGGCGTCGCCCCCAACGCCCCCAGCGCCAGCCCGGCCGGCGCCGACGGCGGAAGATAGAGTGAAAACCTTCCGTCCCAGTAAATGGCGGCGCCGGGCGGCGCGGGCAGCGGCGGCGCCGCCGCGTCGGCCTCGCGGCAGACCAGCAGCTTTCCCCGCCAGGGCAGGATGCGGCAGCCGCCCAAGGTGCGGCCGCGGGCGAGGCCGCCGGCCAGCTCGCGATGGAGCCGCTCCAGCCGTTCCATCCGCGGCGGATAGGCGCTGCCGCCCGCCATCGCCAGCACCGCGGCAAGAGCGCGCAGCGCGACCTCGTCGGGGGCGCCGCTGAGCGCCGCCGGGTCGAGCCGTACGAAGCCGGCGGGATGGACCAGAGCGGCGGCCGCCAGCAGCGCCGCGACCGAAGCTTCGAGCGCCTCCCGCGCCCGGCCGAGTCGCGCCGCGGTGGCGGCGAGTCGCGCGGTGCCCAGCCCGGCCTCGGCGAAGAACGCCTGCGCCCGGCGCATCCGCGCCCGGCCATAGGCCGGGTCAAGGTTGCTGGGATCCTCGATCCAGGGCTGGCCCGCGGCGCGCAGCGTCGCCCCGAGCCGGTCGCGCGGCACGCCCAGCAGCGGGCGCAGCACGCGGCACTGGCGATGCTCGACCGTCGCGGCCAT
>JASHTP010000081.1 GCA_030040495.1 Alphaproteobacteria bacterium | reverse complement strand
CGGCGGAAGGCGCGCGCTGGTGCCGGTCTACGGCCTCTCGGCGCTCGCCGCCGCGGCGACCGCCGTCGCGGCGGCGCGCTTCCTCGCTGCCGGCGCCGCGCCGGAAAGCGTCGTGCTGCCGCTCGGCCTGCCCTGGATCGGCGCCCATTTCCGCGTCGACGCCCTCGGCGCCTTCTTCCTCTTCGTCGTGGGATCGGCGGGCACGCTGATCAGCCTCTTCGCCCTCGACTACGGCAGGCACGATGCCGAACCCGGCCGCGTGCTGCCCTTCTACCCCGCCTTCCTCGCCGGCATGAGCCTGGTGCCGGTCGCCGACGACGCCTTCAGCTTCCTGGTGAGCTGGGAGGCGATGTCGGTCGCCTCCTGGCTGCTGGTGCTCGCCACCCATCGCGAGGCGGAGACGCGCCGGGCCGCCCTCCTCTACCTCGTCATGGCGTCGATCGGGGTGGGCGCGCTGCTGCTCGCCTTCGGGCTGCTCGCCGGCGGCAGCGGCGACTACGCCTTCGCGGCGATGCGCGGCACGGCGCTCGGCCCGTGGCGCAGCGGGCTTTTCTTCGCCCTCGCCCTCATCGGCGCCGGCTCCAAGGCCGGCGTCGTGCCGCTCCATGTCTGGCTGCCGCCGGCGCATGCCTCGGCGCCGAGCCACGTCTCGGCGCTGATGAGCGGCGTCATGACCAAGGTGGCGCTCTACGGCTTCATCCGCCTGGTGTTCGATCTCGCCGGCCCGGCGCAATGGTGGTGGGGGGTGATCGTGCTGCTGCTCGGCGGCGTCACCGCGCTGATGGGCGTGCTCTATGCGGTGATGCAGCACGACCTCAAGCGGCTGCTCGCCTACCACACGGTGGAGAACATCGGCATCGTCGTCATCGGCCTCGGCCTGGCGCTCGCCTTCCGTGCCGACGGCATCGACGCGCTGGCGGTGCTGGCGCTCGCCGCGGCGCTGCTCCACGTCTTCAACCATGCCATGTTCAAGAGCCTGCTGTTCCTCGGCTCCGGCGCGGTGCTCGTCGCCACCCACGAGCGCGACATGGAGCATCTGGGCGGCCTGATCCACCGCATGCCGGCGACCGCGGTGGTCTTTCTCGTCGGCGCGGTGGCGATCTCGGCGCTGCCGCCCTTCAACGGCTTCGTCTCGGAATGGCTCACCTTCCAGGCGATCGTCAACGGCTCGCTGCTGCCGCAATGGCTGCTCAAATTCGCGGTGCCCGTGGTCGGCGCCATGCTGGCGCTCGCCGCGGCGCTCGCCGCGGTGTGCTTCGTCAAGGTCTTCGGCATCGTCTTCCTCGGCCGGCCGCGCCGGCCCGCGGCGGCGAACGCCCGCGAGGTCGGCGCGCTCATGCTGGCGCCGATGGCCGGCTTCGCCGCGATCTGCACCGTCGTCGGCATCCTGCCGCAGACCGTGCTCGAGCTGCTGCGGCCGGTGGCGGCGACATTGATGCCGCAGAGCCCGCCGCTGCCGCTCGCCGACTGGCTCTGGCTCGCGCCGCTCGGGCCCGAGCACAGCTCCTACGGCGGCGGCGTCGTGCTGCTGCTGGTGGCCGCGCTCACTTCGCTGCTGGCGCTCGTCATCCACCGCTTCGCCTCCGACCGGGTGCGCCGCTCGGCGCCGTGGGATTGCGGCTTCCCCGATCCTCGGCCGCAGACGCAATACACCGCCGGCAGCTTCGCCCAGCCGATCCGCCGCGTGTTCGGCAGCGTCGTCTTCGCCGCGCGCGAGCGCATCGACATGCCCGCGCCGGGCGAGACGCGCGCGGCGCGCCTCGAGGTGAGCATGCACGACCCCGTCTGGGAGGGGATCTACGCCCCGGCAGTGCGGCTCGTCTCGCACATCGCCGACCGGATCAACGTGCTGCAGTTCCAGACCATCCGCCGCTATCTCTCGCTCATGTTCGCGGCGCTCGTGCTGCTGCTGCTCATCGTCGCGGTGAGCCAATGACGCGGACGCTCTACGAGGTCCTGCAGTTCGCCCTGCTGGTGGCGCTGGCGCCGCTGCTGACCGGGTTCGTGCGCAAGCTCAAGGCGCGGCTCAACGGCCGCATCGGGCCGGGGCTGCTGCAGCCCTACCGCGACCTGCTGCGGCTGCTGCGCAAGGAGGTGGTGCTCGCGCCCAACGCCTCGTGGCTGTTCCGCGTCATCCCCTATCTCGTCTTCACCGCGATCTGGCTCGCCGCCGCCATCGTGCCGACCTTCGCCACCGGGCTGCTGCTCGGCCGCACCGCCGACCTCATCGCGCTGGTGGCGCTGCTGGCGAGCGCGCGCTTCGCGCTGGCGCTGGCCGGGATGGACGTCGGCACCAGCTTCGGCGGCATCGGCGCGTCGCGCGAGATGATGATCGCCTCGCTCGCCGAGCCGGCGATGCTGATGGTCACCTTCACCGTGGCGCTGCTGGTGCGCTCGACCTCGCTGCCGCACATCGCCGAGTTCCTGCTGACGCACGATGTCGGCATCCGCATCTCGCTGTTCATGGGGCTGGTGTCGCTGCTCATCGTCGCCGTCGCCGAGAATGCGCGCATCCCCGTCGACAACCCCGCGACGCATCTCGAGCTCACCATGGTGCACGAGGCGATGGTGCTCGAATATTCCGGCCGTCATCTGGCGCTGATCGAGGCGGCAGCGATGGTGAAGCTGCTGCTCTATATCTCGCTCATCGCCGCGATCTTCTTCCCCTGGGGCATGGCGCGCGACCTCGCCGACGGCAGCGCCGTCGCCCTTGGGCTCGCCAGCTACGCGGCGAAGCTCGCACTCGGCGGCGCGGTGCTCGCCCTCTTCGAGACCAGCATCGCCAAGATGCGCGTCTTCCGCCTCGGCGAGTTCCTGGGCGGCGCCTTCCTGCTCGGCCTGCTGGCCGCCATCTTCCTCTACGTCTCGCAGGGCCTCTGATGCCGAGCTTCGCCAATCTCGGCTACGACACCGCGCACGGGCTCGACACCTGCGTGCTGCTGCTGAGCTTCGCGCTGCTCTATCAGCGCCGCCTCTTCGGCGTCCTCACCATCTACGCCTGGCAGGCGCTGTTCCTCGCCGCCGCCGCGGCCTGGCAGGCGCACGCGCAGCAGGCGCCGCATCTCTACATCACCGCCGGCATCGCCCTCGTCTTCAAGGCGATCGTCATTCCCGTGGCGCTGCACCGCATCATCGTCTATCTCGACATCCACCGCACCATCGAGACGGCGCTCGGCGTCGGCGCCACCCTGACAGTGGGCGTGGCGCTGGTGGCGCTGTCGATCCTGCTGGTGCTGCCGATCACCACCGCGTCGGGCGCGCTGACACGCGAGAGCCTCGCCGCGGCGCTGTCGGTGGTGCTGCTCGGCCTCCTCATGATGATCACGCGGCGCAACGCGGTGAGCCAGGTGGTGGGCTTCATGTCGCTCGAGAACGGCCTCATCCTCGCCGCCGTCGGCGTCAAGGGCATGCCGCTCGTCGTCGAGCTCTCCATCGCCTTCTCGGTGATGGTCGCCTTCATCATCTTCGGCGTCTTCTTCTTCCATATCCGCGAGCGCTTCGACACCCTCGACGTGCACGACATGGAGCGTTTCCGGGGAGAGCGGCGGTGAACCCGGTCGAGCTCATCCTCGCCATCCCCGCCGCGTCCGCGCTGCTGCTGGCGCTGCTGCCCGGCTACAAGCTCGCCGCGCGCGCCAACGTGCTGGCCGCCGCGCTGACGCTCGCCGCCAGCCTGATGCCGTTCTTCCACCGGCCGGCGACGACGCCGCTGCTGCTGATCGACGATTTCAACATCTATCTCGTGGCGCTCACCGCCTTCGTCGCCTTCACCACCAGCCTGTTCAGCGCGCGCTACGTCATCCACGAGGTCTCGTCCGGCCGGCTCGCCGCGCGCTATCTGCGCTTCTATCACGCCATGTACCAGGCGTTCTGCTTCACCATGCTGCTGGCGCTCACCGCCAACAATCTCGGCGTGATGTGGGTGGCGCTCGAGGGCGCGACGCTCACCACCGTGCTCATGGTCGGCCTCTACCGCACCCACGAGGCGCTCGAGGCGGCGTGGAAGTACTTCATCCTGTGCGGCGTCGGCATCGCGCTCGCGCTGTTCGGCACCACGCTGATCTATCTCGCGGCGCAGCCGGTGATGGGCGAAGGCATGCCGGCGATGACCTGGTCGGCGATCCTGCCGCGGGTCGGCGCCTTCAGCCCGGCGATCCTCAACCTCGCTTTCGTCTTCCTCCTCGTCGGCTACGGCACCAAGGTCGGCCTCGCGCCGCTGCACGCCTGGCTGCCGGACGCCCACGCCGAAGGCCCGACGCCGATCTCCGCGGTGCTGTCGGGGCTGCTGCTCAACGTCGCGCTCTACGTCGTGCTGCGCTTCAAGATGCTGCTCGCCGGCAATCCGCTGGCGCTGGCGCCCGGCCCGCTGATGATCACCATGGGCCTCGCCTCGCTGCTGCTGGCGAGCTTCATGCTCTACCGAAGGCGCGACATCAAACGGCTCTTCGCCTATTCCTCGATCGAGCATATGGGCATCATCACCTTCGCCTTCGGCATGGGCGGACCGCTCGCCAACTTCGCCGGCCTGCTGCACATGACCATGCACAGCCTGACCAAGTCGGCGATCTTCTTCGCCGTGGGCCATGTCTCGCAGGTCAAGGGCACGCAGAAGATCGCCGACATCCGCGGCCTCACCTCGAGCCAGCCGCTGCTCGGCTGGGCGCTCGTCATCGGCGTCGTCGCCATCGCCGGGCTGCCGCCCTTCGGCGTCTTCACCAGCGAGTTCCTGGTGCTCACCACCAGCTTCGCGCGCCAGCCGCTGCTGGCGCTGCTGGTTCTGCTCGGGCTGCTGGTGGGCTTCGGCGCGCTGGTGATGCGGCTGCAAGGCCTCGCCTTCGGACCCGGCGAAGGCGGCGGCAAGACGAGCCCGGCGGCGCTCGTCCCGCTCTTCGTCCATTTCGCCCTGGTGCTGACCGCGGGCATCTACCTGCCGGGGCCGCTGGTGACCTGGTTCCGCCACGTCGCGGACCTCTTGGGCTGAGGGACGGGATGAGCAACGGCGCCGAGCTTCTCGCCTTCCTCGCCCGCGGCGAAGCGCGACCGCAGCGACCCTGGCCGCGCCGGGCGCTGACGCGCGAGCAATGGCTCGACCTCGCCACCCACCTCACCATCGCCGATTGGACGCTGCTGGGGCTGTGGGCGGAGCCGGCGGAGATCCATGCCGCGTTCCTCGAAGCGGCGAGCGGCAACGTCGCCGTCGCCTCGCTCGCCGGCGCTTCGGGCGGCTTCCCGTCGCTCGCCGGCGTCCGCCCGGGCGCGCTCCGGCTCGAGCGCGCGGCGCAGGACCTCTTCGGCCTCGTCGCCGAAGGCATCGCCGACGCAAGGCCCTGGCTCGATCACGGCCAGTGGCGCGGGCGCGGCGCGCGGCGGGCGACGTCGTACGACTTCCTGCCGGCCCAGGGCGACGGGCTGCACCAGATCCCGGTCGGCCCGGTCCATGCCGGGATCATCGAGCCCGGCCATTTCCGCTTCCATTGCAACGGCGAGGCGGTGGTGCGGCTGGAGGAGCGCCTCGGCTACGTGCACAAGGGCACGGAGAGCCTGATGGCGGGCAAGCGCCCGGCCGAGGCGGCGCGGCTCGCCGGGCGCGTCTCCGGCGACAGCACCGTGGCGCTGGCGCTGGCCTTCGCCCGTGCAACGGAGGCGGCGACCGGCGCCGCCGTGCCGGAGCG
>JASHTP010000080.1 GCA_030040495.1 Alphaproteobacteria bacterium | reverse complement strand
GCCGGCATCGGGCTCGGTGACGGCGAAGCACGCCTTCTCTTCGCCGCGGATCAGCGGCGGCAGGAAGCGCCGCTTCTGCTCCTCGGTGCCGAAGCGCACGACGGGATTGAGCCCGAAGATGTTCATGTGCAGCGCCGAGGCGCCGCTGAAGCCGGCGCCGGATTCGGCGACCGCCCGCATCATCACCGCCGCTTCGGAGATGCCGAGCCCGGCGCCGCCATACGCCTCCGGCATGGCGATGCCGAGCCAGCCGTCGCGCGCCACCGCGGCGTAGAACTCTTCCGGGAACCCGCCCTTGCGGTCGCGTTCGAGCCAATAGCCGTCGCCGAAGCCCTCGCAGAGCCGCGCGATCGCGTCGCGAATGCGGTGCTGCTCGGCCGAAAGCCCGATCATGCCCGATCCTCCCCGAAGCGATCCATGACCGCTCTGGCGCGGCCATGCAAGCTGCGGCCCAGGCTGCGGCTTCAGCCTTTGGGCCTGAGGTCGATGACGCGCCGCGCCTTGCCGATCGAGCGCTCGATCCTGCCGACGGGCACGATCTCGATCCGCGCGCTGACGCCGATCAGCGACTTGATGTCGTGCTGCAGCGCGGCGGCGATGCGCTCTTCCGCGGCTTCGCTGTTGGGCGTCGCCTCGGGCCTCAGCTCCGCCACCACCTTGATCTCGTCGAGCTGGCGCGGCCGGCTCACCTCGATCATGTAATGGCCCGACAGCGCCCCCTGCTTCAGGATCAGCTCCTCGACCTGGCTCGGGAACAGATTGACGCCGCGGATGATCAGCATGTCGTCGCTGCGCCCGGTGACCTTCTCCATCCGCCGCATGCTGCGCGCCGTGCCCGGCAGCAGCCGCGTCAGGTCGCGCGTGCGATAGCGCACCATGGGCAGCGCCTCCTTGGTCAAGGTGGTGAGCACGAGCTCGCCCACCTCGCCGCCGGCCAAGGAAGCGCCGGTCGCGGGATCGATCACCTCGGGATAGAAATGATCCTCCCAGAGATGGAGCCCGTCCTTGGTCTCGATGCATTCGTTGGCGACGCCCGGCCCCATCACCTCGGAGAGGCCGTAGATGTCGACCGCGTGCATGGCCATGCGCTGCTCGATCTCGTGGCGCAGCGCATTGGTCCAGGGCTCGGCGCCGTGAATGCCGACCTTGAGCGAGGAGGCGCGGGGGTCGAGCCCCTGGCGCTCGAACTCGTCGGCGATCGCCAGCATATAGGACGGCGTCACCATGATGAGGTCGGGCTTGAAATCCTGGATGATCTGCACCTGGCGCTCGGTCATGCCGCCGGAGACCGGGATCACCGTGCAGCCGAGCCGCTCGGCGCCGTAATGCGCGCCGAGCCCGCCGGTGAAGAGCCCGTAGCCGTAGGCGACATGGACGAGGTCGCCGCGCCGCCCGCCCGAGGCGCGGATCGAGCGCGCCACCAGGTCCGCCCAGGTGGACAGATCGCGCTCGGTGTAGCCCACCACCGTCGGCTTGCCGGTGGTGCCGCTCGAGGCGTGCAGCCGCAGCAGCTTCTCGCGCGGCACGGCGAACATGCCGAAGGGATAGGTCTGGCGCAGATCGTCCTTGGTGGTGAAGGGGAAGCGGGCGAGATCGGCGTGCTCGCGCAGATCGTCGGGATGGACTCCGGCCGCCTGGCACTTGGCGCGGAAATGCGCGACATGGTCGAAGGCGTGACGCAGCGTCCATTTCAGGCGCTGGAGCTGCAGCGCGGCGATCTCGTCACGGCTCGCCACTTCGATCGGCTCGAGCTCGGCGCGCGCCGGCGGCGCCACGTGCGGCAGGCGGGCGCTCATCTTCCGTGCTCCTCGACGATGGTGCCGTCGACGCGGTGGGCGCGGCCGCGAAACAGCGCGACGAGGCGCCCCGAAGCGTGCTCGGCGACCTCGATGTCGTAGATGCCGGTGCGGCCGCGGCTCGCGCGCTCGCGCGCCACCGCGACCAGCGTCTCGCCCTTGCGCGCCGGGCTGACGAACTGGATCTCGGCGGCGGCGGCGACGGTCACCCGGTTGCGCGCGTTGCAGGCGAAGGCGAAGGCGCTGTCGGCAAGGGTGAAGATGAGCCCGCCATGGCAGAGATCGTGGCCGTTGATCATGTCGTCGCGCACGATCATGCGCAGCCTGGCCTGCCCCGGCGCGACCTCCTCCACCACCATGCCGAGCGCGCGCGACGCCTTGTCCTGCGCCAGCATCTCGCGCCCGACCGCTTCGGCGAGACGCTGCTCTGCCGTCTTTTCCGCCATCAGCGTCCCGAGAACCGCGCCGGCCGCTTCTCCAGGAAGGCGGCGACGCCTTCGCGGAAATCCGCCGAGCGCGCGGCGACGCGCTGCAGGTCGCGCTCGGCGTCGAGCTGCGCGTCGAGCGTGCTTTCAAGCGAGCGGTTGAGCGCCTCCTTGATGAGGCCGAGCCCGACCGTCGGGCCATGCGCCAGCTTCGCCGCCAGCGCGCGCGCCTCCGTCATCAGCGCGTCATCCTCGACCGCCTTCCAGATCAGGCCCCACTCCGCCGCCAGCGTCGCCGGCAGCGGCTCGCCGAGCAGCATCAGGCCCATGGCGCGCGCCGAGCCGGCCAATCGCGGCAGGAACCAGGTGCCGCCCGTGTCCGGCACCAGGCCGATGCGGCAGAAAGCCTGCAGGAAGCTCGCCGAGCGCGCGGCGATGACGATGTCGCAGGCGAAGGCGAGATTGGCGCCGGCGCCGGCGGCAGGGCCATTGATCGCGGCGACGACCGGCTTTTTCAGCGCCTTCAGGCGCCGCACCAGCGGGTTGTAGTAGCGTTCGATTGCCGCGCCGGCGTCGAACTCGCTGCCGGCGGCGGCCTCGCGCAGATTGAGGTCCTGGCCGGCGCAGAAGCCGCGCCCGGCGCCGGTGAGGAGCAGCGCGCGGATGCCGGCGTCGCTTTCGACCGTGGCGAGCGCCGCCGCCACCTCTTCATGCATCTCGGCGTTGAAGCTGTTGAGCCGCTCGGGCCGGTTGAGCGTCAGGGTCGCAACGCCGTCGCCGAGCTCGAACAGGATGGTGGCGAACCCCATGCCGCTTCTCCTTGTTTGGCGCGAGCGTCCTATACTCGTTGTGACCCGTCAAGCCGGGGGAGCAAGCGGCATCGCTGCCGCCGTCGCCGCATCCGCCGCCGGAAGACCGCGGTAGAACCGGTGTCCTCGCAATCCGCGGCCGAGCGGATTTTCCGCTTGGTCAACAATAAGTGTACATTGATCGCCTATTACAACCTCGCAATGCAGCGGGAAATCGCGCACACTATAACCAATACAATCGGATAGACCCTAAGTGGCTATCGTCAAAGCGGGCCGTACAGGTCCAAATTGAGTCGCAAGGGAGGCGCGCGAGGGGCGGGGGAATGCCGGATGAGTTTCAGTATTCTGGTGGTCGAGGACGAAGATGATGTCAGGGAGCTGGTCTCGACCTCGCTGCGCAATCGCGGCTATTCGGTGCTTTCGGTGCCCAATGCCGAGGTGGCGCTGCAGATTCTCACGGAGCAGGTGAAATTCGATCTGCTGTTCACCGACATCGTCATGCCCGGCGCGATGGACGGCTTCGAGCTCGCCGACCGCGCCAAGCGCCTGCAGCCCGAGCTCAAGGTGCTCTACGCCACCGGCTTCGCGCATCTCTCGCGCCGGCCGAGCGACCAGCTCCACGGCAAGCTCATTCCCAAGCCCTATCGGCCCGACGAGATCGCTTCCGAGGTGCGCAGCGCGCTGGAGCGGCAGGCCTAGGAGCCGCCGAGCCTTGCCGCCGCGTCCGCCGCTTCCCATCTCCCTCGGAAAGGCCGCTTCTGCCCAACCGCCGCGCGAGCTAACCTGACGGCGGAACGGCGCGAAAGACGGGTTTTGGTCGAAAGATCGGGTAAGGCACGACGGCGCCGAAGCAGGGAAGGGGAGGCATGAGGCCGATCACGCGGGCAGGCGTTCCGGCCGATGGCGAGCGTCTGCGCGTCGCAGAGCGCTATGCAGCGGTGCGCGACGCAACCGAGGCGCTTGCCGCGCCGCTCTCGGCCGAGGATCAGACCGTGCAGTCGATGCCCGACGTCAGCCCGACGAAATGGCATCGCGCGCATACCAGCTGGTTCTTCGAGACTTTTGTGCTGACGCCGCATCTGCCGGGCTATCGCCCCTTCGATGCCGCCTACCTCTATCTCTTCAATTCCTATTACGAGGCGGTGGGGCCGCGTCATCCGCGGCCGGAGCGCGGCCTGCTGTCGCGGCCCGGCATCGTCGAGATCGCGCGCTATCGCGCGCATGTCGACCGGGCGATGGAAGAGCTTTTTGCCACGCTCGACGAGGCCGGCTGGCGCGTTGCGGCGCCGCTGATCGAGCTCGGCCTCCATCACGAGCAGCAGCATCAGGAGCTGCTGCTCATGGACATCAAGCATGTCCTGTCGCTGAACCCGTTGCAGCCCGCCTATCGCGCCGCGCCGCCGCCCTCGGCGCCCGCGCCGCCGCTCGCCTGGCACGAAATGGCGGGCGGCCTGCGCCAGATCGGCCATGACGGCGCGGGTTTCGCCTTCGACAACGAGACGCCGCGCCACAGGGTCTGGCTCGAGCCCTTCCGCCTTGCCTCGCGTCTCGTCACCGGCGGCGAATACGCCGCCTTCATCGCCGATGGCGGCTATCGCCGGCCGGAGCTGTGGCTCGCCGACGGGTGGGCGATGGTGCAGCAGCAGGGCTGGACGGCGCCGCTCTATTGGCGGCGCGAGGACGGCTTCTGGTCGGTCTTCACCCTTGCCGGAAGGCGCCCGCTCGACGCCGCCGAGCCGGTGCTCCATGTCAGCTTCTACGAGGCCGACGCCTTCGCGCGCTGGTCGGGCAAGCGCTTGCCGACCGAAGCGGAATGGGAAGTGGCGGCGGCCGAAGGCGGCGGCCTCGCGCAGCTCTCCGGCGTTGCCTGGCAATGGACGGCGAGCCCTTACGTCGCCTATCCCGGCTTCCGTCCGGCGGCGGGCGCGATCGGCGAGTACAACGGCAAGTTCATGGCGAACCAGATGGTGCTGCGCGGCGGCGCCGTGGTGACGCCGGCCGGGCATCTGCGCCTGACCTATCGCAATTTCTTTCCGCCGGCCTCGCGCTGGGCTTTCGGCGGAATCAGGCTGGCGGAGGAGCCATGAGGCGGGGCGGGGCGCTTGCCGAGTTCCACGATCTCGCGCCGGCGGAGGAGAGCTTCCGCGACGCGGTGCTGGCCGGGCTCACGCGCCGCGCCAAGTCGATCCCCTGCCGCTTCCTCTACGACGCGCGCGGCTCGGCGCTGTTCGAGGCGATCTGCGAGCTGCCGGAATATTATCTGACGCGCACCGAGATGGCGATCCTCGGCGAGTTCGCGCCGGAGATGGCGGCCGAGGCCGGCCGCCACGCGCAGCTCATCGAGTTCGGCAGCGGCGCCTCGCGCAAGGTGCGGCTGCTGCTCGAGGCGCTCGAGGAGCCGGCGGCCTACGTCGCCATCGACATCTCGCGCGAGCTGCTGCGCCAGGCCGCCGACGAGGTCGCCGCCGAGTTCCCGCAAGTGCCGGTCGTGGCGGTCTGCGCCGACTATCTGCAGCCGCTGCGGCTGCCGCCCTTGCCGGCGCGCGGCGAAGGGCGGCGGCTGGGCTTCTTCCCGGGCTCGACGGTCGGCAATTTCACGCCGGAGGATGCGGTGGACTTCCTCGCCGGCTGCCGCCGCGTCATCGGCCGCGGCGGCGCCCTGCTGATCGGGGTCGATCTCAAGAAGGACCCGGCTCTGCTCGACGCCGCCTACAACGACAGCGCCGGCGTCACCGCCGCCTTCAACCTCAACCTGCTCGAGCGCATCAATCGCGAGCTCGACGCCGATTTCGACCTCGACCGCTTCGCGCACGAGGCCTTCTACAACGCGGCGGCCGGGCGCATCGAGATCTACATCCGAAGCCGCGCCGACCAGATCGTCACCGTCGCCGGCCGCGCCATCCGCTTCGCCGCCGGCGAGCGCATCCACACCGAGGATTCCTGCAAATACACCATCGGCGAGTTCCAGCGCCTGGCGGCGCGCGGCGGCTTCCGGCCGGGGCCGCACTGGACCGACCGCGACGCGCTGTTCAGCGTCCATCTGCTCGAAGCCGGCTGAAGCGGCCCGCAAGACGCGCAGAAGTTGAAGTTAATAAAAAGTTTACCACCTTTGGTCAAAGTTTGGGGCCGGAGGAAGGCAGCTTGCGGTGGGGTGAGCGTGTCTCTCGCGCTTCCAATGGACGAGACGCAGCGTCTTGAGGCGCTGCGCCGCTATGAAATCCTCGACACCACGCCGGAAGAGGCTTTCGATCGGGTGACCCAGCTTGCGGCGTCGCTTTTCGCCGCGCCGATCGCCTTCATCTCCTTCATCGACGCCGAGCGCCAATGGTTCAAGTCGCGCGTCGGCATGGCGGTGACCGAGACCTCGCGCGCCGCCGCGCTCTCCGCCCGCACCATTCTCGGCCGCGAGGTCGTGATGGTGCCCGACGCGTCCGAGGACGAGCGGTTCCGCGACAACCCCTACGTCGCGGGCACGCCGGGCATCCGCTTCTATGCCGCGGCGCCGCTGCTGACGCGTGAAGGCCTGAGCCTCGGCACGCTCGGCGTCGTCGACCTGAAGCGGCGCACCGACTTCTCGGCGGAGAACTGCAAGCAGCTGCAGACCCTGGCGCGGCTGGTGATGAACGAGCTCGACCTCAAGCTCGAGCTCAACGCGCGCAGCCGTGCCGAGCGCGACTTGAAGCTGGTCAACGAGCTGATGCTGGCGATCGCCGAAGCGCCCAGCGTCAATACCGCGATCGAGACCTCGCTCATGGTGATCTGCCAGGCGGTGGGCGCGGCCCATGGCCGCGCCTGGACCGTGGTCGGACGCCGCCGGCATTGCCAGCTCGTCGCCGCCTGGGGCCGCGCCGGCTCGGAATGGGCCCAGCGGCTCGAGCAGCAGCGCAAGGCGCCGCTGACGCTCAACAACAGCCTGGTCGGCAAGGTGCTGACCGGCAACAAGCGCGGGGTCGTCGCGGACATCGCCGCGATCGGCGGCAGCTTCGCCGCCGCGCGCGACGCGGCGGCAATCGGCCTCAGGGCCGCCATCTGCGTCCCGGTGCGCCAGAACAACCGCAATTTCGCGCTCAACTTCATGTTCGAGCAGGCGCCGCCCGACATCGAGCGGGTCGCCGACCGGATCGAGGAGCTCGCCGAAAAGGTCCGGCCGGTGCTGTCGCGCAAGCTCGCCGAGGAGCGCATCACGCTGCTGCAGTCGGTGGTGCTGCACGCCGACGACGCGGTGATGGTGGTCGAGATCGACGACGCCTTTCCCGAGACCGCGGGGATGCGCATCGTCTATGCCAGCCCGGCGATGACGCGCATGACCGGCTATGCGCTCGACGAGCTCTATGGCAGGTCGCCGAACCTGGTGTGGAGCGCGGAGCCGCAGGCCGCGACCGTGGCGGGGCTCTACGCCACGCTCGAAGGCGGCCAGGCCGCGCGGCTCGAGCTCGCCTGCGGGCGCAAGAACGGAACGAACTTCTGGGCCGACATCAGCGCCGTGCCGGTCGCCGACAACGTCACCGGCGACCGCCGGTTCATCGCCATTTTGCGCGACATGACCGAGCGGCGGCGGCTCGAACAGGCGCTGCGCCAGAGCGAATCGACCTTCCGGCTGCTGTTCTCCCGCAATCCGATCCCGATGTGGGCCTACGATGTCGAGAGCCTGCGCATCCTCGAGGTCAACAACGCCGCGGTCGAGCAGTACGGCTATTCGCGCGACGCCTTCCTGGCGATGACGCTCGAGGACATCGCTCCGGCCGAGCCGGCGCCGCCGCGCGCCGGCGAGCGCCGCGTCATCCCCGCCTTCGGCCGCCTCGGCTTCTGCCGCCACCGCAAGGCCGACGGCAGCGAGATCACCGTCGACGCGGTGTCGCACCGGCTCGAGTTCCACGGCCACCATGCGGCGATCATGGCGGCGCTCGACGTCACCGAGCAGAAGCGCGCCGAGGAGGAGATCCGCCGGGCCAAGGAGGCGGCCGAGGCGGCGAGCCGGGCGAAGACCGAGCTCCTCGCCAATATGAGCCACGAGCTGCGCACGCCCTTGAACGCCATCATCGGCTTCTCCGAGATCATGCAGGCCGGCCTTTTCGGCCCGCTCGGCGCCGACAGATACGACGGCTACGTCGCCGACATCCGCCACAGCGCCGGGCATCTGCTGACGGTGATCACCGACATCCTCGATCTCGCTAAGATCGAGGCCAATTCGTTCCGGCTCGAAGAGGGCGTTGTCGCGCCGCGCGAGGTCATCGCCTCGGCGCTGCGCCTGGTGAAGCCGCGCGCCGACGGCGCCGGCGTCGGCCTGCGCTACGACCGGCTCCACGAGGAGGTGGCGGTCAAGGTGGACGAGACGGCGCTGAAGCGCGTGCTGATCAATCTCCTGGCCAACGCCGTCAAGTTCTCCGCGCCGGGCGGCGTGGTCGTGGTGCGCTCGGCCTTCGACGCGCAGGGCGGCTTCGCCATCTCCGTCTCGGACCAGGGGATCGGCATGGCGCCCGAGGAGATTCCGATCGCGCTCACGCCGTTCCGCCAGGTCAACAGCGGGCTGCAGCGCAAATACGAGGGTACCGGGCTCGGCCTGCCGATCGCCAAGGAGCTGGTCGAGATGCATGGCGGCACGCTCACTATCGACAGCGCGCCCGGCCAGGGCACCACGGTCACCATCTTGCTGCCGGCCGCCCGCGTGATGGCGGCGGCTTAGCCTCGACTGCGCGCGGCCCGGCGGCGGCGCTCTTGCGTTGCGCGCCCAATTCCCATAGCGTCGCCCGGTCACTGGGGAGTAGCCGCCCTCGGCAAGAGAGGGGCCCGCGTCAACAGACTTGGCCGCCTTCGGGCGAACCATGGCGCGGGCGGCAAGCGGGAGCGGTCCCGCGCTTGGCGAGACCTTTGGCATCGGCATCGATCGCCCGGCCGGGGGAGGGTGCCGAGGCCACTGGTTCATGCTCCGCCCGGCCCCGGTGCTTTCGATGGAAGCGTTCCTCACCTCGCTCGGCATCGTCGCGATCGCCGAGATCGGCGACCGCACGCAGCTCCTGGCGCTGCTGCTGGCGTCGCGCTTCCGCCGGCCGGTGCCGATCATCGCCGGCATCCTGGTGGCGACGCTGGCGAACCATGCGCTGGCGGCGCTCGCCGGCGAATGGCTCGCGGCGCTGCTGACGCCTGGCCTGTTGCGCTGGGGTCTGGGCCTCTCCTTCGTCGCCATGGCGATCTGGGTCCTGGTGCCGGACAAGCCGGGGGATGGCAGGCTCATGGGCCGGCATGGCGCCTTCCTGACGACCCTGGTCGGCTTCTTCCTCTGCGAGATCGGCGACAAGACGCAGATCGCCACGGCGGCGCTGGCGGCGCGCTACGATCTGCTGCTGCCGGTCGTCGTCGGAACCACCTCCGGCATGATGATCGCCAATATCCCGACCGTCTTGCTGGCGCGCTTTGCCGGCAACCGTCTCGACGCGCAGTGGGCGCGCTACGCGGCGGCGGCGATCTTCGCCGCGGAGGCGGCGTTGAGTTTCGTCGGCTACAGCGTCTTTTGACGGGTGTCGGCCACGACGTCGAAACTTTCGCAGCCGGCGGTGTAACTCAAGCCAGCAACTTGAATCGCTCGAAACGTAGCGCAAGACGGTCACGGTCGGGCCAGTCTTTCTCGCGTCTGGGTAGGCACAGCTTGCCGCCACGGAGTCCTTTGAGCGCATCCAACATTGGCCCGTCGTCCTGGCTCAGCAGGCGCTCTGAGACGTGCAGCCGATAGTCAGGATCGATGCCGATTAGGTGGGCATCGAAAGCGGCGTGGTGAATCTTTGACAGCGGTATGCCGTTCGAAACGACCGGCTGCCCCATTTCCTCATCCTTGTCGTCGACAATATGGGCAGCGTCGAGGAGTCGCTGCTCTGGCAGCCGTGAAAGCGCACAGCGACCGTTATATGCAGTGATAACTGCTTCTCGGAACGACGCTTGGTGTAACCGCTGCTTTACCGACCTCAGAGCATATCGACGCTCCGGAATGGCCTCAGCGATTCCTGCAAAGCGGCTTTCCGTGTCGCTAAACGCGATCTGAGCCTTCAGAGCGACAGGATTCCAGCCGACGATGAAAGTTGGCAGGATTGCTTCGTAGCGACCAGGCGCGCTTCCAAGAAAATAAATGATTGGTATTCGGTCATCCATCGCTTCGCGCAGCCAGCGGTTGTCGGCCGCGTCGGGCTTATCCCCCATGAATGCGTAGTCGACCGTTTCGTCACCCTCAAAAATTTGTCGGTGAACGTCGGTTTGGTCGTCATACCAAACTCGTCTGCCGGGCGACGGATAGACGGTTTTAATCGACAGAAGATATCGCATCTGTCGCGGCTTAAATATGCCCCTTCGCGGGTTTATGAGGGGGATGCGCTCGCCGTGAAACTCAAATCCCGGGGCGAGCTCGGCGACGGTCAGGTGGTCGTAAATCTGCGTGAGCTGGCGAACTTGCTCGAACGCAGCGGTTCGGATCGCGGTATCTAGTTCGATTGTGGTGTTCATCACGAGCTGACTAAGGCGTTAGATCGATCGATTGGCGCCAAGTGACCTTTGGAGGGACAATATCCAATCTGAGCCGCCAGCCCTAGCTGGCAGAGGGCTGCGCCCATTTCGCGCTCGCTGAAGTCGGTTGCGGTGACTTCAATTGACAAGGCTTTGTTCGATTGCTGCGCTGACCGCTTCGAGCGGGATCGCCGCCATGGCGTCGCCGCCGAAGCGCTGCGCTTCGACCAGCTCAAGGCGGCGCGCCGCCGGGGCGAACTTCGCCGCGCGCGTCGGGCCGAAGAGCGACACCATCGGCACGCCGGAGGCGGCGAGCAGATGGCCCGCGCCGCTGTCATTGGCGACGGCGACCGCCAGCCGCGCGCCGAGCGCCATGGTGTAAAGCGGCGAGGCGGCGATGTCGGCGGCGATGCGCGCCTCCTGGAGCGGCAGCTTGGCGGCGGGCAGCGCCGCTTTGATCTCCTCGACCCAGCCGCGCTCGTCCGGCCCGAGCAGCAGCACCGGGACGCGGCCGTGCCGCCGCTGCGCTTCGGCGAGCGCCAGGAAGCGCTCGAGCGGCCAGCGCTTCTCGGCGCCGCCGGCGCCGGGGGCGATGCCGACATAGAGCGGGCCCGGCGGCAGCGCCAGC
>JASHTP010000079.1 GCA_030040495.1 Alphaproteobacteria bacterium | reverse complement strand
CGGCGAGCGCCAGCGCGCAGCCGGCAACGAGCCCGCCGCCGCTCGTCGGCACCACCAGCGCGTCGAGCGTGGCGCCGAGCGCCTTGGCCTGGGCCGCGAGCTCGAGCCCGGCGGTACCCTGGCCCGCGATCACGCGCGCATCGTCATAGGGCGGAATCAGCGCCGCGCCGCGCTCGGCGGCGAGCCCTCCGGCGATCGCCGCGCGGTTGTCGCGCCAGCGGTCGTAGAACCGGATTTCGGCGCCGTAGGCGCGCGTGTTGGCGACCTTGATCGCCGGCGCGTCCTGCGGCATGACGATGGTGGCGGGAATGCCGAGGAGCTGCGCCGCCGCCGCGACGCCTTGCGCGTGATTGCCCGAGGAATAGGCGACGACGCCGGCGCGGCGCTGCTCCGCGTCGAGCTGCAGCAGCGCGTTCAGCGCGCCGCGGAACTTGAAGGACCCGGTGCGCTGCAGCGTCTCCGCCTTGACCAGCAGGCGCAGGCCGAGCCGGGCGTTGAGCAGCGGCGCTTCGACGAGCGGCGTCGCCGCGACGCGGCCGGCCAGGCGCGCGGCCGCGGCCCTGACATCGGCGATCCCTGGCAGGTCAGAAGCGGCGGATGAACTCATCGACGGCGGCGGCTTCGGGCTCGTTGAGCGTCGGCGCATGGCCGGCGTTGGCGACGGTAACACGCAGCAGGTCGGGCTTGGCAAGCGCCATGCGCTCGAACGTCTCGAGCGACAGCACGTCCGAGAGATCGCCGCGCAGCGCCAGCGTCGGCAGGCGGCCGAGGGCGCGGAAGTAGGGCCAGAGATCCGGCACGGTGCCGTTCGACCGCGCCAGCGGCCTGGCCAGATTCACGTCCCAGTCGAAATGCAACCTTCCGTCCGCGCCCTGGCGGTAGGTGCCGTGCGCCATCTTGAGCCAGCCTTCGTCGCTGCGGATCGACAGCGTCGGCAGCAGCTCGCGCAGATGGTGCACGGCGCTCGGCCAGTCCGGCTGCGGCCGGTCGGCGCCGATATAGTCGAGGATGCGCGAAACGCCGCCGGAGGCGACCTCGGGGCCGAAATCGTTGAGCACGATGCCGGCGAGCAGCGCGGGCTTCAGCACGGCGAGCCCCATGGCGAGCGCCGCGCCGAGCGACGTGCCGACCACGACGACGCGGTCGATGCCGGTGGCGGCCATCAGATGGGCGATGTCGTTGGCGTAGACGAAGGGATCGTAGTTGCGCCAATCGCTGTCGTAGGCCGAGCGGCCGCGACCGCGATAATCGGGGCAGATCACGCGGCGCTCGCCGGCATGGCGCGCGGCGAGGTCGGCGAAATCGGCGCTGTTGCGCACGATGCCGGTAAGGCAGAGCAGCGGCGCCCGCGCCGACAAGGGATCGCCATAGTCGCGGAAATAGAGCCTGAGCCCGTCCTGCGCCGTCAGGTATCGCTCGCGGAACGCCGCCATCAGAGACCGAGCAAAGCGGGGAGCGCGTCGAGGCCGGTGATCTCCGCGGCGGGCTGCGCCGGCAGGCGTTCGCGCGGGGCGCCGGCGCGGTTGGCCCAGACCGCCTTGAAGCCGAAGCTCGCCGCGCCCGCCGCGTCCCAGCCGTTCGACGAGATGAAGCAGACGCGTTCGGCCGCGACGCCGAGCCGGCGCGTCGCCAACTCGTAGACGCGCCGGTCGGGCTTGTAGACGCCGACCTCCTCGATCGACAGGACGTGGTCGAGCAGCTCGGCGATGCCGGCCGATGCCGTGGCCGCGGCGAGCATGCGCGGCGAGCCGTTGGACAGGATCGCGGCGGGCCGGCCCGCGCGGCGCAGCGCCTGCAGCACGCGCCTGGCGTCGGGATAGGCGTCGATGGTGAGAAAGGCCTCCATCAGCCGCTCGCGCAATCCCGGACCGGCGACGCCGAGCTGGGCCATGGCATAGTCGAGCGCCTCGCCGGTCACCTGCCAGAAATCCGCATGGCGGCCCATCAGGCTGCGCAGCCAGCTGTATTCGAGCTGCTTGCCGCGCCAGAGCGCGCCGAGCGGACCCGCCCTGTCGCCGAGCGCGTCGCCGCAGCGGCGCGCGGCCGAGGTCAGGTCGAACAGCGTGCCGTAGGCGTCGAAGACGCAGGCGGCGGTGTCGGCGAGCGGACGGTCGGTCATGGCGGGCCTCTTCGGCGTCGTCACCGTTTCAAGTCGCTGGCGAGCGAGAAGGCGAGGCCGTTGTCGCCGAGGCGCAGACGATAGACCTGCAAATTCTCCAGCACCCGCTGCACGTAATTGCGGGTCTCGCCGAGCGGGATCGATTCGATCCAGTCGACGACGTCGGCATTCTTGGCGCGGGGATCGCCATAGTCGCGGATCCACTGCCGCACGCGCGACGGCCCGGCATTGTAGGCGGCGATCGCCAGCACGTAGGAGCCGGAGAAGTCGCCGAGCAGCCCGTCGAGATAGTGGCGGCCGATGATGATGTTGTAGTGCGGATCCTTGAGCAGCCGGCTTTCGGAGAACGGCATGTGCAGCGCCTTGGCGATGTGGCTCGCGGTCGCCGGCATGAGCTGCATCATGCCGCGCGCGCCGGCCGAGCTCACCGCGTCGCGGTCGAAGGCGCTTTCCTGCCGCGTCATCGCCAGCACCAGCGGGCGCTCGACCTCGCCGCCCGGCGGCAGGGTGGCGATGGGATAGCCCTCGTTCAGCAGGATGACCCCGGCATAGCTCGCCCACTTCGCCACCCCGACGGCGAGGTCGGGCCGGTCGAGCTTGATGACGAGGTGCGCGAGCAGCACGTGGTCGGCCGGGGCCTCGGCGCGATCGCTCACGCGCCGGGCGAAGGCGCCGATATAGTCCTTGGCGCCGACATCCGCCAGGTCGCGCATCGCCAGGACCAGCTCGTTGCGGTCGAAGGCCGCGCTCTCCGCCGGCGTCGGCTTCGGCTCGGCGATGGTGCGGGCGATCTCGGGCTCGCCCAGCGCGGCGGCGGCGAGCTGACCGTAATAGGTGGTGACCTGGACCGCGGCGGTGCCGTACCAGGCGCCGGCGAGCTGATGGAAGCCCATCGCATCGGCGGCGCGCGCCGCCCAATAGGCGCCGCGCGCCAGGCTCACCGGCAGCTTCACCTCGTCATAAAGCTTGACGAAATGGTTGTAGGCGACATCGGGCTCGTGCAGGAAGCGCAGCGCGATCCAGCCGGCGAGGAACTCGAGTTCGGCGAAGGCGCGGCCGCTGGTGAGCCCGTGATGCGCCGCGAGGCGGTAGGCGACGGAGATGTCGCCGACCGCCAGCGCGTGGCGCGCCAGGGTCTGGCGCTCGCTCGCCCATGCCAGCGGCCGGACGAGGTCCTTCGGCGGGTGGTCGAGAATGGCGATCGCATCGTCGAAATGCTCCTTGCGCGCGCGCCAGCGCATGCGCTCGAAGAGCAGGCCGGGATCGTTCTGCAGCGCCGCCGGCACGCGCGCCACCAGCCGCTCGACCCCCGGCTCCGTCTCCGCCAGCGCGATGCGCGCTTCGGCCAGCGCGCGGTGGTCGGGATCGACGCGGAGCAGCATGCGCCGCGCGGCTTCGAACTGCCCGTCCCAGATCAGCCGGTCGAGCCGGGCCACGTGATCGGCCCGGCGCAGCACGCTGTGATAGCGCTGCAGCACCGACTTCTCCTCGAAGGCGGTGAAGTCGCCGTTGATCCAGGTCTCGCGGATGCGGGCGAGGCCCTGCTGCTCGTGTCCCTCGGCGATCCAGATGTCGGCCTGCTTGAACTTGCCGGCAGGCGTCACCGGCGGAAAGCGGTCGAACCACTGCGCCAGCGTCTGGTCGGAGACGCCGATCATCGATTCCTCGGCGTGCTGGCGCAGCGTCACCTGGCCGGGCCAGTCCGGGTTGGCGGTGATGAAGTCGGTGAAGTCGGAGAAGCTGGCGCCGCTGCCGCCGCGCGACAGGTTGAGCCACCACAGCACCTTGGCGAGCAGCCGGTCATGCGCCTTCTCGGCGCGCTTTTCGGCGAGCGCCCAGTTGCCGGCGCGCGCCGCCTCGAACGCCTCGCGGTAAATCTGCCGGTCCGTGCCGCTCAGCGCCGCCCGCGCCGGGAAGGCGGCGGCGAGCAGCAGCGACGACACCAGCACGAGACGAAGCGCGAGCCACCTCACCGGCATTGCAACTCCCGGGCGCCGCCAGCGTGCCGGCGCGAAACTGCGAAGTATTGTAACGACATGTCGCCGGCATACAAGGCAAGTCGCCGCTTATAACATGGCTAAAAGCCGTCAACTTTCGGTAAATCCGGCGCGATATGTTGCCGCGGCGCTCCCGCGGGGGTATCGTCCGGAACCGGAGACGGGAGAACGCTCATGTTCAAGGGCTCGATCGTCGCGCTCGTCACGCCCTTCCGCAACCGGGCGGTGGACGAACAGGCCTTCCAGGATTTCGTCGAGTGGCAGATCGGCCAGGGCACGAACGGGCTGGTGCCCTGCGGCACCACCGGCGAGTCGCCGACGCTGACCCATGCCGAGCACAGGCGGGTGGTCGAGCTCTGCGTCGAGGCGGCCAAAGGCCGCGTGCCGGTGATCGCCGGCACCGGCTCCAACTCCACTTCGGAGGCGATCGACTTCACCCGCGAGGCCAAGGCGGCCGGCGCCGACGGCGCGCTCGTGGTCTGTCCCTATTACAACCGGCCGACCCAGGAAGGGCTCTACCAGCACTTCAAGGCGATCGCCGAGAGCGCCGACCTGCCGATCATCATCTACAACATCCCGGTCCGCACCGCGGTCGACATGAGCGTCGCCACCATGGCGCGGCTCGCCAAGCTGCCCAACATCGTCGGCGTCAAGGACGCCACCAACGATCTCGCCCGGCCGCTGCGGACGCGCCAGGCGATCGGTTCCGGCTTCTGCATGCTCTCGGGCGAGGACGTGACGGCGCTCGCCTTCAACGCGCAAGGCGGCGTCGGCTGCATCTCGGTCACCGCCAACGTCGCGCCGCGCGCCTGCGCCGACATGCAGGAGGCCTGGGCCAAGGGCGACACGGCACGCGCCCAGCGCATCAACGACCGGCTCGCGCCGCTTCACGACGCGCTCTTCTGCGAGACGAGCCCGGCGCCGGTGAAGTTCGGCACGTCGCTGCTCGGCAAGTCGACGCCCGAGGTGCGGCTGCCGCTGGTGCCGGCCAGCCCCGAGGCGCAGGAGCGGATGCGCCAGGCGATGCGCAGCGCGGGTGTATTGAATTGAGCTGATGGCGCTGCGCGGGACCGAGCGTTTCGTCGCGCAGAACCGACGGGCGCGTCACGATTTCCACATCGAGAGCACGATCGAGGCGGGGCTGCAGCTCACCGGCACCGAGGTGAAGGTGCTGCGCCAGGGCCTTGCCAGCATCAACGAGGCCTATGCCACCGATCGCGACGGCGGCATCTACCTCGTCAACGCGCATTTCCCGGAATACCCGGCGGCGCGCCTCAACCACGAGCCGCGCCGGCCGCGCCTGCTGCTGCTGCACAAGCGCGAGATCGACCGCCTCAGGGGCGCGATCAAGCGCGAGGGCATCACGCTGGTGCCGCTGGCGATCTATTTCAACGAGCGCGGCCGCGCCAAGCTCGAGCTCGGCCTCGCCAAGGGCAAGCGCAAGGCCGACAAGCGGGAGAGCGAGAAGCAGCGCGACTGGCAGCGCGACAAGGCGCGCATCATGCGCGAACGGAACCGCTGAGCCGACGCCGGAGCTCGGCGAACACCGCCTCGAACATCGCCACGGTGAGCTTGCCGGTGTTGGTGTTGTAGCGCGAGCAGTGGTAGCTGTCGGCGAGCAGCAACCCGCCGGGCAGCGCGTGCATGGCGCCGTGGGCGAAGCGATGGGCCGAGCGGCGCTCGCCCAGCGCGGCCAGCACCGCCTGATGCGCGACGGCGCCCAGCGCCAGCACCGCGGCAAGGCGGTCGAGCCGCTTCAGCTCGGCCGCAAGGAAGCGATTGCACGCCTTGATCTCGGCCGGCTCCGGCCGGTTCTCCGGCGGCACGCAGCGCACGGCGTTGGTGATGCGGCAGCCGACGAGCGCGAGCCCGTCATCGGCGCGCTCGGCGTAGTCGCCCCGGGCGAAGCCGAACTTCCCGAGCGTGCCGTAGAGCAGCCGGCCGGCGAAGTCGCCGGTGAAGGGCCGCCCGGTGCGGTTGGCGCCGCGCAGGCCCGGCGCGAGCCCGACGATGAGCAGCCGCGCGTCCTCGCCGCCGAAGGCGGGGACGGGCGCGTTGAACCAGTCGGGATGGTCCGAGCGCTGGGTCGCGCGGAAGCCGACGAGGCGCGGACAAAGCGGGCAATCGCGGCCCGGCTCCGCCGGGCCGGACTCGGCGCTCACTGCGCGCTCTGGCCCGGCGGCGCCGCGTGCGGACGGGGGCTCTCCTCGCGCGGATGGACGCGCATGATGCTGGGGGCGAGCTCCTGCAGCTCGACGAAACGGTCGGCCTGCCGGCGCAGCTCGTCGGCCACCATCGGCGGCGAGGAGCGGATGGTCGAGACCACGGTGACGCGCAGGCCCTTGCGCTGCACCGCCTCGACCAGGCGGCGGAAATCGCCGTCGCCGGAGAACAGCACGACATGGTCGAGATACTGCGCCATCTCCATGACGTCGATGGCGAGCTCGATGTCCATGTTGCCCTTGATCTTGCGGCGGCCCATGGCGTCCGTGTACTCCTTGGTCGGCTTGGTCACCATGGTGTAGCCGTTATAGTCGAGCCAATCGACCAGCGGCCGGATCGGCGAATATTCCTGATCCTCGATCAGCGCGGTGTAATAAAAGGCGCGGATGAGGCGGCCCTTGGCGCCGAAAAGCTCCAGCAGCCGCTTGTAGTCGATATCGAACTGCAGGGCGCGCGCCGCGGCGTAAAGGTTGGCGCCGTCGATGAACAATGCGATCCTTTCTTGCGGATAAAAAATCATCGGCATCTTCTCCATGAACGCAGGCGACAAGCGTGAAAATGGCGACCGGCGAGCATTTGCCGGCACCGGCGCCGCGCCGTCAAGCGACCGGCCGGCGCCGTGATCCTGATCGGGCTGGGCGCCAATCTGCCGAGCGCGGCGGGGCCGCCGGCGGCGACGCTTGCCGCGGCGCTGGTTGCGCTCGAGGCGGCCGGGGTCGCGGTCGAGCGGCGCTCGTCCTGGTACCGCTCGGCGCCGCTGCCGGCGGACGATCAGCCCTGGTACGTCAACGCCGTGGTTGCGGTCAGGACCGGGCTCGGGCCGGCCGAGCTGCTGGCGCTGCTCCATCGCATCGAGGCGGATTTCGGCCGCCGCCGCATGCGGCGCAACGAGCCCAGAGTGCTCGACCTCGACCTGCTCGACTACCACGGGCTGGTGCGGCAGGAGGCGCCGGTGCTGCCGCATCCACGGTTGCATGAGCGGGCCTTCGTGCTGCTGCCGCTCGAGGCGGTGGCGCCGCAATGGCGCCACCCCCTCACCGGCGCGGGACTCGCCGAGCTGATCGCCGCGCTGCCGCCGGGGCAGCGCGCCGAGCGGCTCTGAAGAAGATTTGTTAACTCTTTGATTTCACGATAAGATGTTTCGAGGCCAGCGGACGGGGCGGGGCCCGGGGCGGGGCCGGCCGGCAATCGCCGGGTTGCGGCGATGCGGCCTCTCCTTATATATTGAACGACTCCGTTTTCCCCGGGAGAAGTAGTGGCATGGCTCGCGTAACCGTTGAAGATTGCGTCCTCAAGGTCCCCAACCGCTTCGAGCTCGTGCTGCTCGCCGCGCAGCGCGCGCGCGACGTCACCGCCGGCGGCCAGATCACCGTCGAGCGCGACAACGACAAGAACCCGGTCGTCGCGCTGCGCGAGATCGCGGATGCCACCATCGGCCTCGACGATCTGCAGAACGCGCTGATCAAGGGCTTGCAGAAGCATGTCGAGATCGACGAGCCCGAGGAGGACACCGAGATCGAGATCGGCGCCCAGCAATGGCCGACCGAACTGGCGCAGCCCGCGGACGTCGAGGAGGAGGGCGCGGTCGACGAGGAGCTCAACGAGGACATGCTGTTCGTCGCCGAAGACGATGCCGTCGGGTTGAGCGACGACGTCAATCCGGATCTGGCGGAAGGCGGCAGCGAGATCCCGGGAAAGACGAAGTAGGAATGCGGCGCGGAGGCGGGTTCGCACAGTCGCACCGCGCTTCCGCCGAGCTTGCGCCGCCGCGGCGGGGCGGCCCGCCATGATGCGCCAATTCGAGCTGGTCGAGCGCGTCAAGGCGTACGACCCCGCCGCCGACGAGGACGCGATCAACCGCGCCTACGTCTTCTCGATGAAGGCGCACGGCTCGCAGCTTCGCGCTTCGGGCGACCCCTATTTCTCGCATCCGATCGAGGTCGCCGGCATCCTCGCCGAGATGAAGCTCGACAGCGCCTCGATCATCACGGCGCTGCTGCACGACACCGTCGAGGACACGGTGGCGACGCTCGAGGACATCGAGCGCCTGTTCGGCCCCGACATCGCCAAGCTCGTCGACGGCGTCACCAAGCTGTCGCGGCTCGAGCTGCAGTCGGACCAGACCAAGCAGGCGGAGAATTTCCGCAAGCTGGTGCTGGCCATGTCCGAGGACATCCGTGTCCTCCTGGTCAAGCTCGCCGACCGCCTGCACAACATGCGCACGCTGCATTTCCTCAAGGACGAGGAGCGGCGGCGTCGCATCGCGCGCGAGACGATGGAGATCTACGCGCCGCTCGCCGAGCGCATCGG
>JASHTP010000005.1 GCA_030040495.1 Alphaproteobacteria bacterium | reverse complement strand
GGCTGCATGGCCGCTCGGCCACCGGCGAGGACGCGCTGGCGCCGACGCCGCCCTACATCGCCGCGCTCGGCGCCGGCGGCTGGGACGCGTTCCGCTTCAACCGGCTGCGCCCCGGCGACACGCTGGCGGCGACGCCGGCCGCGCTGCTGAAGCAAGTGCGTCGGCTGAAGCAGCAGGGCTATCGCCGCGTGGCGCTCGCCGGCCAGTCCTTCGGCGGCTTCGTGGCACTCGTCGCCGCGGATGCGGACGATGCGGTGGACGCGGTGGTGCTGACGGCGCCGGCCGCTTATGGCAACCGGGCGGAGTTTCCCGAGAGCTGGCGCGAGAACGCGACGCAGCTCTATCCGCTGCTCGACGCGGTGCGGCGCGCGCGGGTGATGGCGTTTTATTTCCGCGGCGACGCCTATGATCCCGGCGGGCGCGGCGAGCGCACGCGCGAGATCCTGGCGGCGCGCCATCTGCCGCATCTCGTCATCGACCGGCCGGCGGGTCTCCAGACGCACTGGGCGGCGACCACGGCGGACTTCTCGGCGCAATATGCGCGCTGCATCCTGGGCTTCCTCGACGCGGCGCGCCTGAGCGACCGCGCGGCCTGCAGCGGCAGCGGGCTCTACGCCGCGGCACCGACGGCGACGGTGGCGCGCTGAGGCGCGCCAGCGCCGCCGCCGTTCATACCGCGGCGCTATTTCGGCAGCTTGGCGATGACCGCCGGATTGGTCGAGTAGAGGCCGAGGAACTGGCCTTCCGCCAGCACCTTGCCCTTCATCGCCGCGAGCGCCGCGGTGCCGTCGAAATCGCCCGTAAGCCCGAGCGACGGCACGCTCAGCGCGAAGACGGCGAAATGATAGTGATGGGTGTTGTCGTCATTCCAGGGCGAGCACGGGCCGTCATAGCCGTAATAGGTGCCTTTCATCGCCTCGTTCGCGGCGAAGGCCTGGGTGAAGCTGTTGGCGCCGTGAACGCCGATCTTGGCCGGCGCCGCTTTGCCGTGCAGCACGCGTGCGTCGGACTCCTCGCCCTCGGGCAGCGCCGTCGCCGTCGCGGGAACATCGACCACGACCATGTGGAAGAAGATCTTGCGCTTGACCGAAGCGGTCAGCCTTTGGCCTTCCTGGTTCATCCATTCGCGATGCTCGGCCGGGGAATCGGTGTCGTAGACGAAGACGGCGTAGGATTTGGTGCCGGCCGGGCCCTTGGACCAGGCGATGCGCGGGCTCTTGTCGGGCGCCGCGGCGACATGGCCTTGCGGCGCCGGCGCGCAGAAGGCGTAGGTCGCCGGGATCGGATGGCCGTACTTGATGCCGTCGACATGCACGTGCAGCTTGGCGGCATGCGCCGGCGCCAGATACGGCATCTTGGTGACCACCGGCGGCGTCTGCGCCGCGGCCGACCCGGCAATGAGCGCCGCGCCCGCCAGCGCCGCGATCGATACACGCATGCTCATGGTTTTCTCCTCCCCGTCGCTTGGTCGCATCGGGCGTTCTCGCCCGGCGCGGCGATGCTAGGCAAGGGCTCGAACGCGTTCAACTAAATTGCCGGCAAGCGATGCCCGGCGGGCGGTGGCGGATAAGAGGCGGGTGCATCGTTTATCGAGAACCACTTTCCTTCCATCGTCATGCCCGGCCCACGGGTCCGGCCGAAGGCCGGCCCGAGGACAAGCCTTGTGCCGGGCATCCACGTGCCTCAACCGTCACGCTGCAAGACGTGGATGGCCGGGACAAGCCCGGCCATGACGACGATACTGGGTCGGCTCAAGTATTGCGGTGGCGACCGCCTTCGGCGAGGTCGGCGGCCTCGATCGCCTTGACGAGCGCCTGGCTCAGCGCCTTGGCGGATTCGAGCGTGAGCTCGACCGCGACCCGCGCCTCGGGGCCCATGGCGGAATTGACGAAATCGAGGGTGATCGCCTCTTCCAGCAAGGCGTGGTGCGGGTGGTCGTAGGAGACCACCGAGTGGGTCAGCGTGAACCACCCGTCACCGCCCTTGCCGGCGCCGTCGGCCGGGACGATCTCGACGATCGAGGTGCACATGAAGGCGCTTACGCCGACAGGTGCTTCCGCAGGAAGGCGAACACCTTCTGCCAGCCGTCCAGCGCCTGCTCGACGCGGTACATCGGCCGGTCGTAATAGAAGAAGCCGTGCCCGGCGCCGTCGTAGCGGTGGAACTCGTACTGCTTGCCGTGCTTCTTGAGCTCGGCCTCGTGCTGGTTCACCTGCTCCGGGGTCGGCGCGCGATCCTCGTTGCCGAAAAGGCCGAGCAGCGGGCAGGAAAGATCCTTGGTGAACTCGATCGGCGCGGTCGGCTGCTTCGGCGTCAGCTCCTCCTTGCTCATCACCACCCTGCCGCCCCAGAGCTCGACGGCGGCGTCGATGCTCTTGGTATGGCAGGCGAAGAGGAAGGTGTGCCTGCCGCCCGAGCAGGTGCCGAGCACGCCGACCTTGCCGTTGAGCCAGGGCTGCGAGCGCAGCCATTGCACCGCGCCTTCGGTGTCGCCGATGACCTGGGCGTCGGGAACGCCGCCTTCGGCGCGCACCTTGGCGGCGACGTCGTCGGCTCTGCCCGCGCCGGCGCGGTGGTAGAGGTTGTGGCTGATGGTGGCGTAGCCGTGATGGGCGAATTTGCGCGTCGTCTCGCGGTACCACTCGTCCCAGCCGGGCGCGTGATGGATGAGCACCATGCCGGGGAACGGGCCCGGGCCCAGCGGCCGCGCGACATAGGCCGAGATCGGCTGGCCCTTGTCGCCGGCGATGGTGACGGTCTCCGCAATCATTCCTTCATAAGCCATGCTCGCCTCCCCTCTCCCGCGCCGACGCTTCATCGGCTGCTGCGCGGCATCATCCCGCCTTCGCGCGGCGGGCGCAACCGGCGGAGGCTCGCATCGCTAAAGATTGACTACGGAGGCAAGGAGAGGGGAAAACCGGCGCGCCGCGCGCATCGGTCTGGAATCCTTCGTGTCCGCGGTGCCTCCGCGGTGAGCCTTCCCACATAAGCATTGCCGTCCAACGGGGGATCGGCGAGGCTCGGGAGGCGCGGCCGCAACAAGCCGGCGCGCGGGGAGGAAGCATGGCGCTGCTGATCGTCGATCTCGACAAGTACATCGCCCCCGCGGCGGCATGGCGCGCGAGCTTTGCCCAAAAACTTCCCGATCTCGAGATCCGCTTCTGGCCCGAAGCGGGCGACCTGGCGGAGATCGAGTATCTCGCCTTCATGCATCCCGATTTCGACGCGCTGCCCCATTTCCCGAATCTGAAGGCGATGTTCAGCCGCTCGGCCGGCGTCGAGAGCTTCGTGCGGCATCCGAAGCTGCCGAAGGTGCCGCTCGGCAAGGTCGAGCCGCCGGGCGGCGATCCCATGATGACCGAATATGTCGTGATGCATGTGCTGCGGCTCCATCGC
>JASHTP010000078.1 GCA_030040495.1 Alphaproteobacteria bacterium | reverse complement strand
TCCTCATCCTGAGCCTGTCGAAGGACGCACGACGCCGATCCCGGCGAAGCGCCCCGCCGCCTAATGCGACATCAGCACCGGCACCGTCATGTGCTGGAGGAGGGTGCGCGTGGCGCCGCCGAGGACGAACTCGCGGGCGCGCGAATGGCCGTAGCCGCCCATGACGATGAGGTCGGCGCCGAGGTCGGCGGCGCGCGACAGGATGACCTCGCCGACGCTGATGTCCTCGGCCTGGGTATAGGCGGCCTCGGCCTTGACGCCGTGCCGCGCCAGGTGGAGCGCGATGTCGGCGGCGGGGACGTCGCCGTCGCCGGCGATGCCGCCCGCGGGGTTGATCGACAGCACCGTCACCCGCTCCGCCGCCTGGATGAGCGGCAGCGCGTCGTTGACCGCGCGCGCCGCCTCGCGCGACGCGTTCCAGGCGACCAGCACGCGCTTGCCGATCGCCTCGGCGCCGATGAACGGCACCGCCAGCATCGGCCGGCCGGAGCCGAGCAGCACCGACGGCGCCACGCCCGCGCCCAGCTCCGGATTGTCCGGATCGCTCTGGCCGATCACGGCGAGGTCGGCATAGCGCGCATGGAGCGTCACCGCCGACGCCGCATCGTCCTCGACCACGCGCCATTCGCTGCTGGCGACGCCGGCGCGGAAGGCGGCGTCCTTGAAGCGGGCGCCGAGCCGCTCGCCGACCTTGAGCCTTGCCTGGCGATGCTGCTCCTGGATCTCCTGGAACGCCTCGGCGGCGGCGAAATCGGGGCCGCCGGGCGCCGCGAGCGCGGAAAAGCTGATCGGCTCGATGGCGAAGAGCCCGATGAGATGCCCCTCGCTGCGCCGCGCGAGCTCGACGGCAAGCGCCAGCCGCGCCGGCTCGCCGCGCGTCTCCTCGAGATGCACCAGAACGTCCCTGAGCGCCATGTCCGCCTCCCTGGTCTGCGCCGAAGACTGGCAAGGCTTTAGCGCCGCCGCAAGCGCGCGGCCTTGATCCAGCGCAAGCCGCCGGTTTGCAATTGAGCGGCACGGACCTTAAGAACGCCGCCGCCGAGGCCCCCCGCCGCATGAGCACCGCGCCCGCCTTGCCGGTCCTGCCCCAAGACAGCCGATCCGGAGCCGAGCGCCCGTTCCGCGGCATCGGACTGGTGCTGCTGGCGGTCGGGCTCTTCAGCGTCATGGACGCGCTCTCGAAGCTGCTCGCCGCGCGGCTCGATCCCGTCGAGGTGGTGTGGGGCCGCTATCTCGCCATCCTCCTCATGCTGGCGCCGCTGGTGCTGCGCCGGCCGCTGCTGCTGGCGACGGCGCGGCCGGGCCTCCAGCTCCAGCGCGGCGTCGCCGTGCTCGGCGCGGCGCTGCTCTTCATCGCCGGGCTGCAGCGCCTGGCGCTCGCCGACGCCACCGCGATCGGCTTCGCCTCGCCGCTGCTGGTGACGGCGCTGTCGATCCCGCTGCTCCGCGAGCATGTCGGCATAAGGCGCTGGACGGCGGTGGCGGTGGGCTTCACCGGCGTGCTTGTCGTGGTGCGGCCGGGCTCGGGCGCGATCGGCGCGGCGGCGCTGCTGCCGCTCGCCTCGGCCGCCTGCTGGGCCTTCGGCATCGTCGTGACGCGGCGCATGGGCGGCGCCGACCGGCCGCTCACCACCCTGGTCTGGTCGACGGCGATCGGCTTCGCGCTGAGCAGCGCCGCGCTGCCCTTCGTCTGGCGCGAGGCCAGCCCCGCCGACTGGGCGATCATGGCGGCGATGGGCGTGCTCAGCGCCGGCGGCCAGTATCTCTTCATCGCCGGCCTCGCCCACGGCGCCGCCTCGCTGCTCGCCCCCTTCTCCTACAGCCAGATGATCTGGTCGACGCTCATGGGCTATCTCGTCTTCGCCGCGGTGCCGTCGGCCTGGACCTGGGGCGGCGCCGTCCTCGTCGTCGGCAGCGGCGTCTACATCGCCCATCGCGAGCGGGTGCGGGCGCGGCGTCGGTGAGGGGTGCCTTGTCTTGGCGGCGCCGCTTCAGCAAAGTCGGCGCATGAGGCTTTCCGCACCTTGCCCGCCGCGCCGGGCGCTCGCGCTGCTGGTGCTGGCCGCGCTGGCGCTGCTGGCGCCGCCGCCCGCTTCCGCCGACGAGCTCTCGCTGGTGCCGGCCTTTCCGGCGACGCAGCTCAAGGGACCGGCGGCGGCCAAGGGCGCGGTGATCTGGAATCACGGCATCAATTTCATTTACGGCACCGAGGGGTCCGAGGCGCCGCTGCCGCTCTTCCTGCCGCTCTTCCGCGACGCCGGCTGGGACGTCTTCCGCCTGCTGCGCCCGCGCATGAGCGAGGAGCCGCGCGGCTCCTCGGCCGAGCTCGCCGCCACCGCCGCGCGCTTGAAGCAGCAGGGCTATGCCAAGATCGTGCTCGCCGGGCAGTCCGGCGGCGCCTGGCTGTCGCTGATGGCGGCGAGCCGGAACGACGACATCCACGCCGTCATCGCCGACGCGCCCGCCTGGTACGGCACCGATCATCCGAACTATCTCAAGAACGGCTATTTCCTCTTCGACTACCTCGACGCCATCCGCCGCGGCCGCATCATGATCAGCTATTTCACCGACGATCCCTTCGATCCCGGCGGCCGCGGCCAGAAGTCCGCTGCGCTGCTCGAGGCGCACGGCGTGCCGCATCTGGTGCTCGACCGGCCGGAGGGATTCTCCGGCCATTTCAGCGGCAACACCGGGCTCTTCCTGCGCCGCTTCGGCGCCTGCCTGCTGGCGGTGGCGGGCGACGGGGAAATGCCGACGCCGGCGAGCTGCGACAGCGGCTGGGGGGAGGCGCCGAGCAAGGCGCTGCCGGTGCCGCGCCACCTCGTGCTCGCCGCGCCCGCAGGCGGCCCGGCCGATCCCTTTCTCGGCAAATGGTACGGCTATTACCCGAACGGCCGCGAGGTGATGCTGGCGGTGGAGCGCGCCGACGCGGCCAAGGTCGAAGCCGCCTACATCCTCGGCCCCGGCCTCGAGCCCGGCCAGAAGGCGTCGGTCGCCGAGCGCAGCGGCCAGGTCGCCGACGGCACGCTGGTCTTCGCCGCGCCGGGCAAGAGCAGCTTGCGCTGCACGCCGCGCGAGGATGGCCGCCTCGACGCCCTATGGATCGCCGCCGACGAGCGCTCGACCCTCGCCGCCGTGCTCCACCGCCTGCCCTAGGAACCGGAAATGCCCGAAGCGGCGCCCGCCTCTCGACACCCCCACCTCACCCCCCCGCTGCGCGGGTCCCTCCCTCTCCGCCCCATTGGGGCGGAGAGGCGCAACCCGTTCGATCGCTTTGCGATCGAACCCAAGCGGGGCCGACCGCAGAGCGGTCGGCCGGGTTGCGGGGTGAGGTGGGGCGCGCCGGCGATGCGCGATGGTCGCTGCTAGGAGCCTGCGGTGACGTCCGTCCCCAGCGAGGTCGATCTCCTCGTCGTCGGCGGCGGCGTCAACGGCGCCGGGATCGCGCGCGACGCCGCCGGGCGCGGGCTCAAGGTGCTGCTGCTGGAGGAGCGCGATCTCGCCGGCGCCACCTCGTCGGCCTCGAGCAAGCTGGTGCATGGCGGGCTGCGCTATCTCGAATATGGCGAGTTCCGCCTGGTGCGCGAGGCGCTCTCCGAGCGCGAGGTGCTGCTGCGCAACGCCCGCCACATCGTGCGGCCGCTGCGCTTCGTGCTGCCGCACGATGCGCGGCTCAGGCCGCGCTGGATGATCCGCGCCGGGCTCTTCCTCTACGACCATATCGGCGGCCGGCGCGAGCTGCCCGGCACCGAGACCATCGATTGCGCGCGCCATCCCTACGGCGCGCCGCTGCGGCCGGGGCTCAAGACCGCCTTCGTCTATTCCGACTGCTGGGTCGACGATGCCCGCCTCGTCGTGCTCAACGCGCGCGACGCGGCGCGGCGCGGCGCGAGGGTGCTGACGCGCACCGCCTTCCTCGCGGCGCGGCGCGAGGGCGGGCTCTGGCGCGCGCGCTTCCGCGCCGCCGACGGCGG
>JASHTP010000077.1 GCA_030040495.1 Alphaproteobacteria bacterium | reverse complement strand
GTCGGCGAAGGCGTGGCGCACCCGATGCGCATCCGCTTCGCCGAGCTCGAGCCGCGCTTCCGCCCGCGCGGCGAGGCGGCGAACTTCCCGCAGGCCTGGGAGGACGACCGCAAGGGCCGCGACTTCGTCGCCGAGATCATCGGGCGCTGGCGGCAGAGCTGACGGGCTCGCGCCAGAACAGCGCGACGAAGCCGGCGATCAGCGCCAGCATCGCCAGCACCGTGGCGACGGCGCCGGGCCAGCCATAGCGCTCGAAGGCGAAGCCCGGCAGCACGCCGCCGACGCTGCCGCCGACGTAATAGCAGGTGACGTAGAGCCCGACCGCCGAGGAGCGGCCTTCGCGCGCCGTCACCGCGACGAAGCCGGTCGCCACCGCCTGGCAGACGAAGCCGGCGCCGGCGCTCACCGCCAGGCCGAGCACGATCGCCGACAGCGGCGGCAGGAGGGTCAGCAGCATGCCCAGGGCCCAGAGCGCCGAAAGCCCAACGACGAGGGCGCGGCGGCCGAAGCGCTGCACCGCGCGCCCGGTCAGCAAGGTCGTCGCCACGCCGGTGAGATAGACGACGAAGACGGTGCCGAGCTCGGCCGGGGTGAGATCGTAGGGCGCCGCCGCCAGGTGGAAATTCACGTAGGTGAAGCTGGCGATGAAGGTGAAGAGCACGCCGAAGCCCACCGCATAGGTGGCGACGAGGCGGGGATTGGCGAGATGGCGCAGCATCTGCCGCGCCGAGGCGGCGAGCCCGGGCGAGCGCACGAAATGCCGCTCGCGCGGCAGCAGCCAGAGCACGCCGAGCGCGGCAACGAGCGTCAGCGCCGCCAGCGCCAGGAAGGCGCCGCGCCAGCCGATCCATTCCGCCAGCACGCCGGTGAGGAAGCGGCCGAGAAAGCCGCCGAGGCTGCCGGCGGAGAGATAGATGCCGGTCACCGCGGTAGCCTCCTCGGCCGGCAGCTCGTCGCCGACATAGGCGACGGTGACGGCGAAGACCGGCGGCAGCAGCAGCCCCTGGAGGAAGCGCCAGAGCACCATCTGGTCGAGTCCGTCGGCGAGCGCGATCAGCGCCGTCGGCGCGGTCAGCGCGAGCATCGCCGCGACGATGACGCGCTTGCGGCCGAGCACGTCGGCCACCGTGCCGGTGAAGGGCGCGATGAGGGCGATGGCGAAGGTGGTGGCGCTCACCGTCAGGCTGACCGCCCGGGCGCCGGCGCCGAACTCGCGGGCCAGCATCGGCAGCAGCGCCTGGGGCGAGTAGAGATTGATGAAGCTGATGCAGCCCGCGATCGCCACCGCGATCCGCCGCCGGTCGAGCATCAGCCTTCCCCCCGCTTTCCGGTCATGGCCCCGCCCCCCGAGACAGAAGGGCCGCCCGAGGGCGGCCCTTCCACTGTCAAACAGCGGCCTGTCAGCGACCGCGACACATCGCCTCAGGCGACGGCGACCCCTGCATCGGCAGCGATCCCGTTCACGATCTTGATCGACCGCAGTCTTTGACAATGAGACACGGGATCACCTCCTTTCTGTGGTTGTGGCGACGCCGCAAGCCTAAGGGCCGGGCGGGAGCGTGACAAGGGCCGCCGCGCGCCGGCGGCTTTTGCGCCGCAGCAAAAATCTCCTTGCCAGGCCGGCCATCTCCCCCTAGTTTCACTGACCGGGCAGTCAGTAACCTAGGGGCAGAGCATGGAGGTCGCGTCTTCGAGCGCGGCGCTTGCGCCCACCCGCCGCCGGCGCAAGGCGGCGCGGCCGGCCGAGCTGATCGAGGCGGCGGTCGAGGTCTTCGCCGAAAAGGGCTTCGCCGCCGCGCGGCTCGAAGAGGTGGCGCGCCGCGCCGGCGTCAGCAAAGGCACCGCCTATCTCTACTTCCCCAACAAGGAGGCGCTGTTCAAGGCGGCGGTGCACGAGGTGGTGGTCACCCGCATCGCTATGGGCGAGCGCGACGTCGAGGAGTGGCAGGGGAGCTCGGAGGAGCTGCTGCGGCACATGCTCGAGCAATGGGCGTCGGTCGTCCGCTCGCGCCAGGGCGGCCTGTTGAAGCTCATCGTCGCCGAAGCCGGGAACTTCCCGGAGCTCGCCGCCTGGTACCACCAGGAAGTCGCCGAGCGCGGGCATCGCCTGTTCTGCGCGGTGCTGAGAAGCGGCATCGCCCGCGGCGAGTTCCGCCCGGTCGATATCGAGGCGACGGCGCATGTCATCGCCTGCCCGATGGCGTTCCGCGCCATCTGGACGCATTCGCTCGGCCGCTATGAGACGCCGGCGCTCGCCGACGAGCGCTTCTATCACACCTATTTCTCCCTGGTCCTCGCGGGGCTGCGCGCCGAAGGCGAAAGGGAGGCGCGGACATGACGCCGCCGATGGACAGCTCCGGCCACGCCGCGCGCGGCGACGCCGCCATCCGCCGCGTGCCGCTGGGGAGCCGCCGCATGGCGCTGCGGCTCGTCGCCATGGCGCTGCTGATGGCGTTGCTGCTGGGCGGGCTCTACGCCTTCAACAGCTACCGCTCGCACGCCATCAGCGCGTTCTTCGCGCACAACCGGCCGCCGCCGGCGATCGTGGCGATGACCGTCGCCGAGCGGCAGACGGTGCCGCGCTATCTCACCGGCATCGGCACCATCGCCGCGGTGCACCAGGTGACGGTGGTCTCGCAGGTGGGCGGCATGGTGACGCAGATCCTGTTCACCGCCGGCGAGACGGTGGCCGCCGGCCAGCCGCTGCTGCAGCTCGATGACGGGCCGGAGCAGGGCGACCTCAAGAACTTCGAGGCGCAGGCGCATTACGCCGCCGTCACCTTGAGGCGCAACCAGGAGCTGGCGGCGCGCCAGGCGGCGCCGCTGGCCACGGTCGACCAGAACCAGGCACAGCTCGACGAGGCCGACGCCAACATCGCCAAGACCAAGGCGCTCATCGCCCAGAAGCTGATCCGGGCGCCGTTCGCCGGCCGGCTCGGCGTGCGCCAGGTCGAGATCGGCCAATATGTCGGGGCGGGCACGGCGATGGTGACGCTGACCGACCTGTCGCAGCTCTACATCAACTTCACCTTGCCCGAGAAGGACGCCGCCGCGGTCCATCCCGGCCAGGCGGTGCAGCTCGGCGTCGACGCCTTTCCCGGCCAGAGCTTCGACGCCAAGATCCACGTCATCGAGCCGCAGATCGCCGCCGACACCCGCAGCATCAAGCTGCAGGCGGTGATGGCCAATCCCGACGAGAAGCTGCTCCCCGGCATGTTCGCCAATGTCCGCGTCGTGCTGCCGCCCGCCGCCGACGTGGTCACCGTGCCCGAGACCGCCGTCGACTACACGCTCTATGGCGACAGCGTCTATCTCGTGCGCTCCGAGGGCGACGACGCCCAGGGCAAGCCGCAGCTGGTCGCCAAGCGCGTGCCGGTCGAGGCCGGCGAGCATGTCGGCGACCGCGTCGTCATCCTCTCCGGCATCAAGGCCGGCGACCGGGTGGTGGCGCTCGGCCAGAACAAGGTGCTGTTCGACGGCGAGCCGGTGACGCCGAGCGAGGCCGGCAGCCTGGTGCCGCCGGCGCAGATCCCCAACAACTGACCGACCCGCGGGCGCGAAGGCAGCAGCGATGGGCTTCACCGATCTCTTCATCCGTCGCCCGGTGCTCTCGGTGGTGGTCAGCCTGCTCATCCTGCTCATCGGCGCGGTGGCGGGGTTCAACCTGCCGATCCGCCAGTATCCGAAGCTCGAGAACACGGTCATCACCATCACCACGCTCTATCCGGGCGCGCCGGCCGAGCTCATCCAGGGCTTCATCACCACGCCGATCGAGCAGGCGGTGGCCACATCCGAGGGCCTCGACTACGTCACCTCGAACTCGATCCAGGGCACAAGCACGATCCAGGCCTATGTCCGGCTCAATTACGATCCGAACAAGGCGATGACCGACGTCATGGCCAAGGTGCAGCAGGTCAAGTTCCTGATCCCGCCCGAGGCGCAGGACCCGGTGATCGTCAAGCAGACCGGGCAGACCATCGACATCATGTATATCGGCTTCGCCAGCCACACCGTCGCCAACGCGGCGATCGCCGATTATCTCTCGCGCGTCGTCCAGCCGCTGATGGCGACGATCGACGGCGTGGCGCAGGCCGAGATTCTCGGCGGCCAGACCTTCGCCATGCGCATCTGGCTCGACCCGGTGCGCATGGCGGCGCGCGGCATCTCGGCCGACGACGTGGCGCAGGCGATCCGCGCCAACAACTTCCAGGCCGCGCCGGGCCAGCGCAAAGGCTACTTCACCGTCACGAACGTCACCGCCGATACCGGCCTCACCGACGTCGCGCAGTTCAAGCGCATGGTGGTGAAGGCCCGGGGCGGCGCCCTCGTCCGGCTCGAGGACATCGCCACCGTCGAGCTCGGGCCGCAGAACACCGACACCGCCGTGTCGATGAACGGCGAGCACGCCGTCTTCCTCGGCATCCAGGTGACGCCCACCGGCAACCCGCTGAGCGTGGTCAAGGACATCCGCGCCATGGAGCCGGACATCGAGCGGACCCTGCCGCCCGGCGTCACCATGAACATCGCCTATGACGGTACCGTCTTCATCCAATCCTCGATCGACGAGGTGGTGCGCACGCTGATCGAGGCGGCGCTGATCGTCATCCTCGTCATCTTCCTCTTCCTGGGCTCGCCGCGCTCGGTGATCATCCCCATCGTCACCATCCAGCTGTCGCTGGTCGGCATCATGTCGGTGATGCTGGAGCTGGGATTCAGCCTCAATCTGCTGACCCTGCTCGCCATGGTGCTGGCGATCGGCCTCGTCGTCGACGACGCCATCGTCGTCGTCGAGAACGTCCACCGCCACATCGAGGAGGGCAAGACGCCGGTGCAGGCGGCGCTCATCGGCGCGCGCGAGATCGTCGGGCCGATCATCGCCATGACCATCACGCTCGCCGCGGTCTACGCGCCGATCGGGCTGCTGGGCGGCATCACCGGCGCGCTCTTCCACGAGTTCGCCTTCTCGCTGGCGGGCTCGGTCATCGTCTCGGGGGTGATCGCGCTGACGCTCTCGCCGATGATGTGCGCGACGCTGCTGAAGCGCGAGGCGCTCGACGGCCGCTTCCCGCGCCTCATCGAGCGGGGATTCGCCGCCATCGCCGACTTCTATTCGCGCCTCCTCGGCGCGGCGCTCGCTTACCGGCCGGTGGTCTATGTCTTCGCCCTCGCCATCCTGGGCGCGATCGTCTTCCTCTTCCTCAACACCAAGGGCGAGCTCGCGCCGGAGGAGGATCAGGGGGTGCTGCTGGGACTCTCCAAGGCGCCGCAATACGCCAATCTCGACTACATGGAATCCTACAGCAAGGCGCTCGACTCCGCCTACACCTCATTCCCCGAGACCGACCACACCTTCATCATCAGCGGCACCCAAGGCCCGCAGCAGGGCTTCTCCGGCTTCGTCACCAAGCCCTGGAACGAGCGCAAGCGCTCGACGCAGCAGCTGAAGCCGCTGGTGCAGCAGGCGGTCAACCGGATCCCCGGCATCTCCACCTTCATCTTCTCGCCCTCGCCGCTGCCGACCTCGGTGCAGGGGCTGCCCTTCCAGATGGTGATCAGCGCGCCGGCGGATTTCGAGACCGTCTACAACGCCATGGAGAAGCTCAAGGCCGAGGCGCGGCAGAGCGGGCTCTTCATCGTCACCGACAGCGATCTGCGCTTCGACAACCCGACCATCAACGTCCGTATCGACCGCTCGAAGGCCAACGATCTCGGCGTCTCCATGCAGTCGATCGCCGACACGCTGGCGGTGCTGGTGGGCGAGAACTTCATCAACCGCTTCGACCTTTCCGGCCGCAGCTACTACGTCATCCCGCAGGTGCCGCGCGTCGACCGGCTGACGCCCGACACGCTCACGCGCTACTACGTCACCACCGCGAGCGGCCAGCAGATCCCGCTCTCGACCGTGGTCTCGCTCTCGACCAGCACCGGGCCCAACGCGCTGACGCAGTACAACCAGCTCAACTCCGCCACCTTCCAGGCGGTCCTGGTGCCCGGCGTCACCGTCGGCCAGGCGGTGGATTTCTTCGAGCAGGCGACGAAGTCGCTGCCCAAGGGCTTCTCGCACGATTATTTCGGCGACGCGCGGCAATTCACCCGCGAGGGCAACCAGCTCACCTACACCTTCGTCTTCGCGCTGATGATCATCTTCCTCGTGCTCGCGGCGCAGTTCGAGAGCCTGCGCGACCCGATCGTCATCCTGGTGAGCGTGCCGATGTCGGTGTTCGGCGCGCTGCTGCCGCTGTTCTTCTGGGTGGCGAGCCTCAACATCTACACGCAGATCGGCCTGGTGACGCTGATCGGCCTCATCAGCAAGCACGGCATCCTCATGGTGTCGTTTGCCAACGAGCTGCAGCGCCGCGAGGATCTCGACCGCGTCCGCGCCATCGCGCGGGCCGCGCGGGTGCGGCTGCGGCCGATCCTGATGACGACGGCGGCGATGGTGGTCGGGCTGATCCCGCTGATCACCGCCTCGGGCGCCGGCGCGGCGAGCCGCTTCTCGATCGGCCTCGTCATCGTCACCGGCATGTCGATCGGCACGCTCTTCACGCTCTTCGTGCTGCCCGCGGTCTATTGCGTGCTCGGCGCCGACCACCGCGCCTCCGTCACCGCCGCCCGCGACGCCGAGATCGCCGCGGTGAGTTAAGATCACCACAGAGGCAACGAGGCACTGAGGAGCGGTCACGGGCGCGCGGCACGCGCCCTGAATCACTCTCACTGCCTCGTTGCCTCCGTGGTGATCTTAATCCATCTCCGGGGTGATGACGTTCTGCGGCCGGTTGGTGAGCAGCGCCGCACGCATGGTCTCCGCCGCCTTGACGCGGGTGTCGCGCACCGATTCCGGCGAGTAGTAGGCGGCGTGCGGCGTCATGACGAAGCGGCCTTCGAGCCAGAGCTGGCGCGCGCGATAGGCGCGGATGAGCTCGGGCAGCGGCTCGACCGGCGGCTCCTGCGGCACCACGTCGAGCCCGGCGGCGGCGATGGGACCGTCGCGCAGCACGGTCAGCAGCGCGTCGATGTCGATGATCGGCCCGCGCGCCGTGTTCACCACCACTGCGCCGCGCTTCAGCAGCTTCAGTTGCTCGAGCCCCAGCAGGTTGCGCGTCTCGCGCGTCAGCGGCGTGTGGATCGAGAGCGTGTCGGTCTGGCGCAGCAGCGCCTCGAGGCTCTCGGCGCGCTCGATGCCGAGGGCGAGCTCGGCGCCGCGGGGCAGATAGGGATCGTAGAAGACGACGCGGAAGCCGAAGGCGCGGGCGCGCAGCGCCGCCGCCGTGCCGATGCGGCCGAGCCCGATGATGCCGAAGGTCTGGACCGAGGCGCGCCGCACCAGCTCGCCCGGGATCGGCCGCCAGGGCGGCGGCGGGGCGCGGCGCTGCGCGTCATGGTGCTGGATGATGCCGCGGCGCAGCGCCAGCGCCAGCGCGATGGCGTGGTCGGCGACCTCGGTGGTGCCGTAATCCGGCACGTTGCAGATGAGGATGCTGCGCGCCGCCGCCGCCGGCCGGTCGAGCCGGTCGTAGCCGACGCCCATGCGCAGGACGCAGCGCAGCCGCGGAAAGCGCGCCATGTCGGCGCCGGTGACGGTGAAGCGCGAGATCATCAGGCCCTCGACCTCGGCGCAGTCGGCGTCCCGAAGCGCCGTGATCGACGCCGCCTCGCGCCTCAGGATGCGCACCTCCGGCCCGAAGATTTCGCGCTCGAGCGCGTCGTCGGGAAGCTGTCCTTCGGGATAGAGCACCGTCACCGTCATCGGCCTTGTCCTTTCGTGTCGTGCGGTCAGACCGCGCTCGCCGCGCCCGCGAGGAAGTGGGGCACGGCGATGCGGCGCACCATCTCCATCGGATCCTGCAGCAGGCGCCACATCGCCCGGTCCTCCGCGGTCGCGAGGCCGACGCCGAGATGCGTGCCGAGCCGGCGGCCGTAGCGCATGATGCGCTCGCCGGCCGGTTGGCGCAGCGCCTCGAAGTCGGCGAGGCCGCGCTCGAGGTCGCCCTCGCGGAGCGCCAGCGCGTCGGCGAGCGCCTTGGCGTCCTCCGCCGCCTTGGAGACGCCGAAGCCCATATGCGGGCGCGAATTGGCCGCGGCATCGCCGATCAGCGCCACCCGGCCGAAGACCAGGCGCGGCGCGGCGAAATCGTAGATCGGCGTGAAGAAGGGCCGTTCGATCCGCGCGAGCACGTCGAGAAACGCCGGCGGCATGACGCTCTCAGCGTCGCGGCGCATGGCGGCGACGATGTCGGGCCGGATGAGCTCGGGCGGGATCGAGTAGTCGTGCCGGCGCCCGGTGGCGTCGCGGCACATCTCGGCGAGCGCCGCCTCGTCGGTGACGCGGTACCAGATGAAATTGTAGCGCCGGCGGCCGGGCGCGAGCGCATTGTCGAGGCCGGCGATGGGATAGCCGATGATCTGCTGCCGCTCCGGCAGGAAGAAGGTGAAATAGGGGAAGATGGCGCGGTGCGTCTCGGGCGCGAGCGCGCTTTCCGGCGGCGCGCCGCGCCAGATCGCGTAGCCGGCATAGACGGGCTGCACCTCGGGAGCCACCAGGGCGCGCACGCTCGAGCGGAAGCCGTCGGCGCCCAGCAGCAGGTCGGCGCGCTCGCTCTGGCCGTCGGCGAAGCGCACCGTCACCGCGCCGCCATCCTGGTCGAAGCCGGCAAAGGCGCGGCCGAGATGATAGTGACGGTCCGGCAGCAGGCCGCGCAGCAGGCGCTGCAGCCGGTCCCAGGAGGTCAGGATCTGCGGCAGCCGCCATTCGCCGACGACCCGCCCGGCGCGGTCGATGAGGATGCGCTTTTCCACCTCGACGCCGAGATCGCGCGTCCCGGCGCCGCTTTGCTCCAGCACCTGCAGCAGCTCGGGATGGGTGGTGATGCCGGCGCCGCGCCCGACCAGCTCGGTCGGCGAGCGCTCATAGACATCGACCTCCCAGCCGATGCGGCGCAGCAGCGCCGCGGCGAAGAGCCCGGACATCGAGCCGCCGATGACGATGGCACGGCGGCCGATGCGCGCTGAGCGAGACGCCTCCATCCGATCGGCGAAGGTCAGAGGAAATTGTTGGGCCAGACGACGCTGCGCCACATATGCGCCACCGGCGAGCCGTCGAAGCCCAGCCCCTCCGCCGGCTGCCGGAAGTGGCGGCCGACGATGTCGGTGAACTCGTCGAGCGCGACCACCGCCTTGGGGTCGAAGGCGTAGACGTCGTGGATCGTGATCAGCCGCGCCGACATGTACCAGCGATGGGCGCGCGCCTCGCGATGCGCCTCCTCGATGTAAGGCGGCGGCACGTAGTCCGCGCCGAAATAGCGGAGATAGGCCTCGGGATAGGCGTAGCCCGCGGACTCGTCGGCGAAGAAGCGCAGCGCCTGGTGGTAGCGCACCGCCCAGCTCACTTCCTCGTCGACATAGGGGCCGATGAGCTGCGCGCCCCAATAGCCGTGGTCGCTGCCCACCAGCGCGACATTGGCGATGTCGTGCAGCAGGCAGGCGAGCACCAGCTTCTCGGGCAGGCCGGCCTTCAGCGCGAGACTCGCGCTCTGCAGCAGGTGGTTGACGCCGCGCGGATGGAAGCGCAGGCGGAAGAAGTCGAGCAAGGTCGGCTTCTCCGGCATGCGCGGCAAGGCCGGGTTGTCGCCCATCATGAAGACGCAATCGGGCCCGAGCTCGTTGAAGAGCTCGACGCGCTTCAGATAGGCCGGCGTCCCCAAAGTGCCGATCGCCGGCGGATAGATGAGGCGCCGCCGCGCGCCCTGGCTGTGCGTCGCGTCGGCGATGGTCGCTGCGGCCTCGTCGGGCATGGCGTGTCTCCCCGGCGCCCATGATCGGCGAGGCGCCGCGGCCTGTCCAGCGCCCCGTCGGCCGCTTGCCGGCCCCGGCCCCGCCCGCGGCAGAGCTCGACGACAGGCTGGCCTCGTCCGCGCGCCGGCGTTATATTCCTTCGTACATAGCGTCGGCGCGCGCCGGCGCCGCAGGCGTCCACAATCGGAGATCGGGGTGACCATGACCAAGCGCTTTCTCTTCGCCGGCACCGTGCTGATGCTGCTGCTGGCGGCGCGCCCGGCCTCGGCCGAGATTCTCGTCTTCGCCGCGGCCAGCCTCAAGAACGCGCTCGACGACGCGGTTTCCGCCTATGAGCACCAGGGCGGCGAGAAAGTGGCGGTCTCCTACGCCGCGAGCTCGGCGCTGGCGCGGCAGCTCGACAATGGCGCGCCCGCCGACATCTTTATCTCCGCCGATCTCGACTGGATGAACTATGCGCAGCAGCACCATTTGATCCGACCGGAGACGCGCAAGGATCTGCTCGGCAACCGGCTGGTGCTGATCGCGCCGGCGGCAAGCCGGCTTTCGGTCGAGATCGCGCCCGGCTTCCCGCTCGCCAAGCTCCTCGGCGAGAACCGGCTGGCGGTCGCCGATCCCGACAGCGTGCCCGCCGGCAAATACGCCAAGGCGGCGCTCGAGCAGCTGAAGGTCTGGGACTCGGTGGCGGCAAAGCTGGCGCGCGCCGAGAATGTGCGCGCGGCGCTGCTGCTGGTGGCGCGCCAGGAGGCGCCGCTCGGCATCGTCTACGCCACCGACGCCGCGGCCGAGACCGGCGTGCGCATCGTCGCCGCCTTCCCGGCGGCGAGCGTGCCGCCGATCATCTACCCGATCGCGCTCACCGCCGCGAGCAAGAATGCAGGCGCGGCGAAGTTCCTCGCCTTCCTCGAATCGCCGGCGGCGCGGCCCTTCTTCGAGAAGCAGGGCTTCACCATCCTGCCCTAGTCGGCCGCGGCGACATCCTTGCGCGGGTGCGGCCGGCGCCGCGCCAGCGCCGCCTCGAGCGCGCGCAGATGCGGCCGCGCCGTCCGATGCGCCTCCTCCTCGAGCGCGCGATAATGGCGCACCACCTCGCGGCCGAACGGCGTCAGCGCGGCGCCGCCGCCGGCCTTGCCGCCGAGCTTGGTGGTCACCAGCGGCTTCCTGAAGAGATGGTTGAGCGCGTCGATCAGCAGCCAGGCGCGGCGATAGGACATCTCCATGGCGCGCCCGGCCGCGGAGATCGAGCCGGTCTCGCCGACGAGCTCGAGGAGCCGGATCTTGCCCGGCCCGATCGCGCCCAGCGGCGCGAGATCGATGCGGATGGTGAGCCGCGCCATGGCCCGAGCTTAGCGCGCGCGGCGCGGCGCGCAAAAAAGAACTGCCCGGCGCCGCTGCTCGAGAGCGTCGGCGCCGGGCAGTCCACCCCCGCGATATCGAGGTTAGCGGCGCTTCATCGAGCGACGTGCACCGCGGCGCTTCGCCACGCGGCGACGGGCGTGGCTCTTCTTCGCGCGCTTGACGCGGCGCGTCGCCTTCTTGACGGCGGCCGAGGAACGCGCCGCCTTCGACTTCATGCGACGGTGCGACTTGCGCGCCGCCTTGTGCTTCTTTCTACGCATCGAAATCACTCCCAGCGATTGCAGACAGCGTACAGCCTGTGGTCTAGAAGTTAATAATTCCTTTTTGAAACAAGTGTTTTTCAAGTCGAGTCCGTCGTCGATCGCGACTCGCGCCTGTCTCCGTATGGCTAATATGTGGTAATCGCCGAGACGAAAACGGCGGTTACTTCGTCATCACCGCGCGAGTACGGGTTGGGAGCCGAGAGCCGCGGCGCAGCGTCCGGAGCGCCCGCCGCGGACACTCGAAAACATCGGTGGCACCGGCGTTTCTGACGTTTCGCGAGTCGCGTCGCCGAGCGAGTGAAATGCGCCGTCCGCGTCACGCAAACACTTGCTTTACGGCCTTCTCCGTGATTCTGTAGCCGGTGTGAATGCCGTTGTGACCTTTGCAAGAGAGAGGGAGTCCGATAGCTATGGCAGCGAAGAAAAAGGCGGGTGCCTCGTCGACGGTGACCCTGAAACACCTGGCGGCCGCGGTCGCCGAGAAGCACGAGATGCCGAAAAAGCACAGCGAGGCCGTGCTCGGCGACATGGTGGATCTCGTCGTCAAGCATCTGAAGAAAGGCGATCGGATCCGCATCGGCGGACTCGGCATCCTGGTGGTGCGCAAGCGCGCCGCGCGCATGGGCCGCAATCCCGCGACCGGCGAGCCGATCAAGATCAAGGCCAGCAGGAAAGTGGCGTTCCGCGCCGCCAAGGAACTCAAGGAAGCGATCTGAGCAGCCTGCGCGAGGGCTGAGCGCCGGGCCGCCCGCCGCCATCCGCGAGCGGCCGCGTCGAGGCGCGCTCCTCCCGGCGAGCGCCGATTCCGGTTCGATCCGCCGCCCGCTGCGTCTCGATCGCAGCGGGCGGCGGCATTTCGCGGCACGGCGCTTCCATGACCGGCGCGCCGGCGAGGCCTGCAGCGGCCGCGGTGGCGGCGCCGCGCCGGCCGCGATAGCATCGCCCGAACTGAGCGCCGACGGGAGGAGACGAAGATGCCGGTCATATCGGGAAAGCGCGCCTTCCTCGAGCTTCTGAAGCAGGAAGGCGTCGAGCTCATCTTCGGCAATCCCGGCACCACCGAGCTGCCGCTCATGGACGCGCTCGCCGTCGAACCGGGGCTGCGCTACGTGCTGGCGCTGCAGGAGGCGGCGGTGATGGCGATGGCCGACGGCTACGCCCAGGCCTCGGGCCGGCTCGCCGTCGCCAACGTCCATGTGGCGCCCGGCCTCGGCAACGCGCTCGGCATGCTCTACGACGCGCAGAAGGCGCAGGCGCCGATCCTGCTCACCGCCGGCCAGCACGATCAGAGCTTCAACTTCTCCGAGCCCATCCTGTGGGCCGATCTGCCGACCATCGCCCGGCCCTTCGTCAAATGGTCGGCCGAGGTGCGGCGCGTCGAGGATCTGCCGCGCGCCGTCCATCGCGCCGCCAAGACGGCGCTGGCGCCGCCGACCGGGCCGGTCTTCCTGTCGCTGCCCGCCGACGTGCTGAACGCCGAAGCCGATCTCGATCTGGGAGCGCCGACGCGGGTCGCTCCGGGGCTGCGCGGCGACCGCGCCGCGATCGAGGCGGCCGCGGCGCTGCTAGCGCGGGCGGAGCGGCCGGTGATCATCGCCGGCGACGCGGTGGCGCAGCGCC
>JASHTP010000076.1 GCA_030040495.1 Alphaproteobacteria bacterium | reverse complement strand
CCCTTGAGCAAAACGGCGCGCTCTATCGTGAGTTTCATGGTCTCTCGGAACCGTCTGTGCCGGCGGTTTCTGAGCCCTCCGGTTGAGCCCGGAAGCAGCCTTTCCGCACGGTCATGCAGTATAGCATGAGCGCTTCGCGCGCAAAGGCGCATTTGGCCGATAGAGGCCCGGAAAACAGGCCGGAAAACCGCCTAGTTCCGAGGGGTTACGGAGCCTTAGCTCTCGATCATCCGGCGCAGGAGCTCGACATCCTCGGCGAAAGAGGAATCGCTGGCCTGGAGCTCCTCGATCTTCTTCACCGCGTGCATCACCGTGGTGTGGTCGCGGCCGCCGAACTTGCGGCCGATCTCGGGCAGCGAGCGCGGCGTCAGCTGCTTGCACAGCCACATCGCCACCTGGCGCGGCCGGGCGACGGCGCGGGCGCGCCGGGCGGAATGCATGTCGGCGAGGCGGATGTTGTAGTGCTCGGCGACCCGCTTCTGGATCTCGTCGATGGTGACGCGCCGGTCGTTGGCGCGCAGCAGATCGTGCAGCACCTCCTGCGCGCTCTCGATGGTGATGGTGCGGCCGACGAGCTGGGCATGGGCGACGATGCGGTTCAGCGCGCCCTCGAGCTCGCGCACGTTGGAGGTGATCTTGTGTGCCAGGAACTCCAGCACCTTGATCGGGAGCTGCATGCGCTGCTGCTCGGCCTTGGCCTGGAGGATGCCGAGGCGCAGCTCGTAGTTGGTCGGATGGATGTCGGCGACGAGCCCCCAGCCGAGGCGGGAGCGCATGCGCTCCTCCATGCCTTCGAGGTCGGAGGGCGACTTGTCGGCCGAGATCACCACCTGCCGGTTCTGGTCGACCAGCGCGTTGAAGGTGTGGAAGAACTCCTCCTGGGTCGAATCCTTGCCGCTGATGAACTGCACGTCGTCGATCATCAGCACGTCGACCGAGCGGAACTGCTCCTTGAAGGCCATCGTGTCCTTGAAGCGCAGCGCCCGGATGAACTGGTACATGAACTTCTCGGCCGAGAGATAGATGAGCTTGCGCGAGGGATCGTGCGTGCGGATGTGCCAGGCGATGGCGTGCATGAGGTGCGTCTTGCCGAGGCCGACGCCGCCATAGAGGAAGAGCGGGTTGAACGGCACCGCGCGGCTCGGCCCGACCGAGGATTCGGCGATGCGGCGCGCGGCGGCGTGGGCCAGCTCGTTGGGCTTGCCGACGACGAAGTTCTCGAAGGTGAAGCGCGGATCGAGCGCGGCGCCGATCTCCTTGTCCTCGACCGGGTCGGCCGCCGCCGCGGGCTCCTTCTCCTTGGCGCCGCCGGAAGCCGGCGCGGCCGGCTCGGCCTGCGCGGCGCCGCCGGCGACGAAGATATCGACCGCCGTGATCGCGTCGTTCTCCGCGTTCCACAGCGCGCGGATGCGGTCGGCGTAATGCGCCGCCACCCAGTCGCGCAGGAAGCGCGTCGGCACGCTGATGCGCGCGCGCCCGTCGATCACCTCGACCAGCGTCATCGATTTGAGCCAGCCGCGATAGGCGGCCTCGCCGAACTCGTCGCGCACGCGCGCGCGCACGCGCGCCCATTGCGCGGCGATGTCGCCGCCGGTGCCGCCACCGGCCGGCATCGTCGTCTTCGCCATGCCGTCACTCCTTCGCGCGAGCATGCGGCGCGGCAGCGGGAAGCGGCGCGCTCTCGCGCGCCCGACCCGTCATCGTCCTGAGAAGAGGCTCCCGATCTTGCCCCGGCGCGCGATGCGCCGCCAGGTTTGATTTTGCTTCCACCAGATCCCCCCGAAGAAACTCACTCGCTTGGACGCAAGTTCCCTCTTTCGACGTAGGAGCGTGCCTCCCTCGCCGATCCCCATCTCTCGGTAAGCGCAGTTACACGAGCGTGCTAAACTTCTACTTACTCGCCCACCGCTAAACGCTTGTCAGCAATGGTCGGCACTGCAGTCGGGACGATTTCGATCTTGTCGCGGGGCTGCGTCTGCCTTCCATCAGCAACTCTAACGAAGCGTGCCCTGCGATTGCAATATGACCGAAAGGTGAACGAGTGACTTTTTTGACTCTGTGGCACGGACGCCGCATCGCGCGCGACTTCACGAAAACAAGAAAAGAGCCGCAGCTCTCAATGGCTGCGGCCCGATCTTCGCGCGCGCTGTCGTGTATGACAGTCAGAGCGCCTTGATGCGCGCCGAGAGGCGCGACAGTTTGCGCGCCGCCGTGTTCCGGTGCAGCACGCCCTTCTGCGCGCCGCGCTGCAGCTCCGGCTGCGCCGCCTTCAGCGCCGCGCGCGCCGCTTCCTTGTCGCCGGCGGCGATCGCCGTCTCGACCTTCTTGACGAAGGTGCGCAGGCGCGACAGCCGCGCGCGATTGACCGCGGTGCGCCGCGCCGTCTGGCGGATGCGCTTTTCTGCCGAAACATGTGTGGCCATGAGCCGACCTGCCGTCTTCCACTTCGTCCTGAGGAGCGGCGCTTATAGCCGCGCGGCCGGCGGGCGTCAAGCAAGCCGTCAGCCGTCAGCTTTCAGCTGTCAGCCGGGCGGTGCCTCTTGGTTAAAAGTCGCGCTCGCCACTGCCGCCGCCGCGGAAAGCTGACGCTGATAGCTGACGGCTACTTGTTTTTGAACCGCGGCTTCCGCTTCTCGACGAAGGCGGCCATGCCTTCCTTCTGGTCCTCGGTGGCGAAGAGCGAGTGGAAGACGCGGCGCTCGAAGCGCACGCCCTCGGCCAGCGTCGTCTCGTAGGCGCGGTTGACCGCCTCCTTGGCGATCATCACCGCGGGGCGCGACAGCTCGGCAATGCGCCGCGCCGTGGCCAGCGCCTCGTCGATCAGCTGGTCGGCCGGGACGACGCGGCTGACGAGGCCGCTGCGCTCGGCCTCGGCCGCGTCCATGGTGCGGCCGGTGAGGATCATGTCCATCGCCTTCGCCTTGCCGACGAAGCGGGTGAGCCGCTGCGTGCCGCCGGCGCCGGGGATGACGCCGAGCAGGATCTCGGGCTGGCCGAATTTCGCCGTGTCGGCGGCGATGATGGTGTCGCACATCATCGCCAGCTCGCAGCCGCCGCCCAGCGCGTGGCCGGCCACCGCGGCGATGATCGGCTTGCGGCAGGTGGTGACGCGCTCCCAACCCTTGGTGATGAAGTCGCCGAGATAGACGTCCATATAGCTGCGCCCGGCCATCTCCTTGATGTCGGCGCCGGCGGCGAAGGCGCGCTCGCTGCCGGTGATGACCACCGCGCCGATGGCGTCGTCGGCCTCGAAGCCGTCGAGCGCCTGGCCCATCTCGCGCACCAGCGCGTCGCAGAGCGCGTTCAACGCCTTGGGGCGGTTGAGGCGGACGAGCCCGACCGCCTCGTGGGTCTCGACCAGGATGTTGTCGTAAGCCATCGCCGGAAATCTCCTGCAAATGCGCCGTCAGGAGCCTGTCTGGGAAATAGCATAGGCCTGCGACATTGTCATTTCCGGCTGGGCTAGGAGCGAGGAGCGCGGCGATGCCTTGGCATCGTAAGCGACGAGCGACGACGGCCCAGCCGGAAATGACAATGTCCCTTCGGGTTGCACGAGGACGGGGCGCTGCCGCCCTCACCCTGAGCGTGTCGAAGGGCGCGAGGCCTTGCCGATACGACGGTATCGCCTGCGGCCTCGCTCCTAACATCGCCCCGTCCTCGTGCAACGCAGGCCCATGCTATTTCCCAGACAGGCTCCTAACGCGGCGACAGGGTGAAGCCGACGGTGAGATCGCCGTCGGGGCCGTGGAAATCGAGGCGCAAGGTCTCGCTTTCGCGCCGCCAGGCATTGCCGCCGGCGGGTTTCCAGCCGAGCTGCGGCAAGGTCTGGACGTAGAAGGCGACCACCGCGGCGCGCGTCACCTTGCCGCGGGCCTGCGCCTCGACGATGCGGCCCTGCGGCTTGTCGAAGGTGAGGGCGGAGCCGGCCACCGGTTGCAGTTCCGGCATCAGCGGCACGTCTTCGGTGCCGGCGACGAACTCGTCGGCCCGCGCCGCGACCGGCGCCAGCAGCAGCAGCAACAGGAACGGCAGGGCGAGGCGGCGGAAGAACATGGCGGACACCGGAGGTCAGCGTTGACGCTTGCTGCAATAGAAGGTCGAGCGGCCGCTCTGGACGATGCGCTTGATGCCGTGCCGACAGTCGCAGCCGGGGCAGCGCTCGCCTTCCTTGCCATAGACCGCCCAGTGATGCTGGAAATAGCCCAGCTCGCCCGACGCCTGGACGTAATCGCGCAGGCTCGAGCCGCCGGCGGCGATGGCGCGTTCGAGCACGTCGCGGATGGCGGCGGCCAGCCGCTCGGCGCGCGCGCCGGTCACGGTGCCGGCGAGCCGCCGCGGCGAGAGGCCGGCGTGATAGAGGCTTTCCGAGACGTAGATGTTGCCGAGCCCGGCGACGACGCGCTGGTCGAGCAGCGCCGCCTTGAGCGGGCTCGCCTTGCCCTTGAGCTTGGCGGCGAGCGCCGCGCCGTTGAACTCGTTGCCGAGCGGCTCCGGGCCCAGATGCGCGAAAAGCGGGTGGCGGTCGAGGTCGCGCGCGCAGGCATAGTCGAGCATGCCGAAGCGGCGCGCATCGTTGAAGCGCAGCTCGGTGCCGTCCTCGAGCAGGAAGATGGCGTGATCGTGCGGCTCCGGCGGCCCGGCGCGGCCGGGCTCCGACAGCACCAGGCGGCCGGACATGCCGAGATGGGCGATGACCACGCCGCCATCCTCGAGATAGAGCAGGATGTACTTGGCGCGCCGCGCCAGCCGCTCGACGCGCCTGCCCTCGACGCGCGCGCTGAGGTCGGCCGGCATCGGGATGCGCAGATCCGGCCGGTTGAGCGTCAGCCGCCGCACCCGCCGTCCCTCCATGCGCAGCGCCAGGCCGCGTCTCACCGTCTCGACTTCGGGCAGCTCGGGCATGGGCGGTTTGGCGCTCCTGGGGTCTCCGGGCTATGTTGCAGCACATGGCGGGCAGCGAGACAAGCGGCGAGGCCGATTTCGGCTATCGCCGGGTCAAGGCCGAGGAGAAGGCGCGCCTGGTGCGCCAGGTCTTCGACAGCGTCGCCGACCGCTACGACCTGATGAACGATCTCATGAGCGGCGGCGTGCACCGGCTGTGGAAGGCGGAGCTCGTCGACCGGCTGGGGCCGCGGCCGGGCCAGCGCGTGCTCGATGTCGCCGGCGGCACCGGCGACATCGCCCGGCGCGTCCTCGACCGCGCCGGCGAGGCCGAGATCATCGTCTGCGACATCAACGAGCGCATGCTGCGCCGCGGCCGCGACCGCGCCATCGACGCCGGGCGGCTCGGCGGCATCGGCTGGGTCTGCGGCGACGCCGAGGCGCTGCCCATCGCCGACGCCAGCGTCGACGCCTATACCATCGCCTTCGGCCTGCGCAACGTCACGCACATCGCGACGGCGCTCGCCGAGGCGCGGCGCGTGCTCCGGCCCGGCGGGCGCTTCCTCTGCCTGGAGTTCGCCCCGGTCGATACGCCGCTGCTCAACCGCGTCTACGATCTCTATTCCTTCGCCGTGCTGCCGATCCTCGGCCAGGTGGTGGCAGGCGACCGCGAGGCCTATCAATATCTGGTCGAGAGCATTCGCCGTTTCCCGCCGCAGCCGGAGCTGGCGCGGCTGATGACCGCGGCCGGGCTCGAGCAGGTGAGCTTCCGCAACCTCACCGGCGGCATCGCCGCGCTCCATTCCGGCTGGCGTCTGTGAGGAAGCGCCGGTAGTGCTGCGCGCCGGCCGCAATCTGCTCCGCCTCGTCGAGATCGCCTTCATTCTGGCGCGCTACGACGCGCTCTTCCCGCTCGACGCGCTGGTCGCCGCCCGGCCGCTCTATCGCGTCGCCCGCCTGTTCCGCCGCCGCGACGCGACGCTCGCCCGCATGCGGCCGGGCGAGCGGCTCGCCGCCGCGCTGCAGGGGATGGGACCGAGCTTCATCAAGCTCGGCCAAGCGCTGTCGATCCGCGCCGACCTCATCGGCGAGACGATGGCGGCCGATCTCGCCACCTTGCAGGACCGGCTGCCGCCGTTTCCCGGCGCGGCGGCGCGGCGCACGATCGAGGCCGAGCTCGGCCACGACGTCGCCGCGCTCTATTCGAGCTTCGACGACCAGGCGGTCGCCGCCGCCTCGATCGCCCAGGTGCATTTCGCCGTCACCGCCGAGGGCGAGGAGGTCGCCGTCAAGGTGCTGCGGCCCGGCATCCACGCCGCCTTCGCCCGCGACCTCGATCTCTTCTTCTGGCTCGCCCGGCTGGTCGAGCGCACCCAGCCGGCGCTGCGGCGTCTCAAGCCGGTGGCGGCGGTGGAGACCTTCGCCGAGACGGTGCGGCAGGAGATGGATCTGCGCTTCGAGGCTGCCGGCGCCTCGGAGCTGCGCGAGAACTTCGCCGAGGATCCGACCTTCCGCGTGCCCAAGGTCGATTGGCGCCGCACCAGCCGGCAGGTGCTGACGCTCGAACGCGTCGGCGGCATCCGCGTCGACGACCGCGCGGCGCTCGTCGCCGCCGGTCACGACATCCATGCCCTGATGGCGAACGCCGCCGGCGCCTTCTTCAACCAAGTCTTCCGCGACGGCTTCTTCCATGCCGACCTTCACCCCGGCAATCTCTTCATCGACGCGCAAGGCGCCATCGTCGTCGTCGATTTCGGCATCATGGGCCGGCTCGACCGCAAGACCCGCTACTACCTCGCCGACATGCTGCTCGCCTTCCTCACCGGCGACTATCGCCGCGTCGCCGAGGTGCATTTCGAGGCCGGCTACGTGCCGCCGCGCCAATCGCTCGACGCCTTCGCCCAGGCCTGCCGCTCGATCGGCGAGCCGATCTTCGGCCGGCCGATCGCCGAGATCTCGCTCGGCCGCCTGCTGGCGCAGCTCTTCCAGGTGACCGAGCAGTTCCAGATGGAGACCCAGCCGCAATTGCTGCTGCTGCAGAAGACCATGGTGCTGGCCGAAGGCGTCGGCCGGCTGCTCGATCCCGGCGTCAACATGTGGACCCTGGCGCGGCCGCTGATCGAGGACTGGATGCGCGAGAATCGCGGTCCCGAGGCGCGCCTCAGGGACGCCGTCGCCGATACCGCGTCGGTGCTCGGGCGGCTGCCCGCCCTGATGAAGGACCTGGAGAAGCTCGGTGCCGCCGTCACCGAAGGCGGCGGGCTGCCGCTCCATCCCGACACGCTCGCCGAGCTCGCCCGGCGCGGCGCGCTGGACCTGATCGGCCTGCCGCTCTGGATCATCGCGCTCGCGCTGGCGGCGATCGCGGTGGCGCTTTGGTAGCCGCGAGCGCGCAGCGCTCGCGGCGCCTTCGGCCGCTTCCCGCCCTCTCCCTCGAGGGAGGAGGGGAAATGGTTTCAACACCCTAGCCGGCTCTCCCGTCTCCTTGCCTCGCTCCCCGGCGCCTTATACGCTTGCCGTTCGTGCTTTCGGCGGGACCGGAGGACCCATTGGCGCTCCAAGGCCGGCGCATCCTGTTGATCATCGCGGGCGGCATTGCCGCCTATAAGAGCCTCGACCTCATCCGCCGGCTGCGCGAGCGCGGCGCCTCGGTGCGCGTGGTCATGACCCAAGGCGCGCAGCGCTTCATCACCCCGCTTTCCGCCGCCTCGCTGAGCGGCGACACCGTCTACACCGATCTCTTCTCGCTCACCGAGGAAAGCGAGATGGGGCATCTGCGGCTGGCGGGCGAGGCCGACCTCGTCGTGGTGGCGCCGGCGACCGCCGATCTCCTCGCCAAGATGGCCGCCGGCCTCGCCGACGATCTCGCCGCGACGGCGCTGCTCGCCACCGACAAGCCGATCCTGATCGCGCCGGCGATGAACACGCGCATGTGGCGCAACGCCGCCACCCAGGCCAATCTGGCGCTGCTCGAAAGCCGCGGGATGCGCCGCGTCGGCCCCAATGCCGGACCGCTCGCCGAGGGCGAGAGCGGGCCCGGGCGCATGGCGGAGCCGCTCGAGATCGTCGCCGCGATCGAGCAGATGCTGGGCGGCGGCGTGCTTGCCGGCCGCCGCGCGCTGGTCACCAGCGGCCCGACCTTCGAGCCGATCGATCCCGTGCGCTTCATCGCCAACCGCTCGTCGGGCAAGCAAGGCCACGCCATCGCCGCGGCGCTGGCAGGGCTCGGCGCGGAGACCGTGCTGGTCTCGGGCCCGACCGCCGAGCCCGACCCGCCGGGCGTGCGCGTCGTCCATGTCGAGAGTGCGCGCGAGATGCTGGCGGCTTGCGAGAAGGCGCTGCCGGCCGACGTCGCGGTCTGCGCCGCCGCGGTCGCCGACTGGCGCGCCGAGGCCGCGCCGCAGAAGCTCAAGAAGAAGAACGGCCCGCCGCCGGCGCTGAAGCTGGTCGAGAACCCCGACATCCTGGCGAGCCTGAGCAAGCCCGGCAACCGCCGCCCGCGCCTCGTGGTGGGCTTCGCCGCCGAGACCGAGAAGCTCATCGAGCATGCGCGGGAGAAGCGGGCGAAGAAAGGCTGCGACTGGATCGTCGCCAACGACGTCTCGGCCGCCGCCGGCACCTTCGGCGGCGACGCCAACACCGTCCATCTCATCGACGCCGGCGGGGTCGAGGATTGGCCGCCGCTCTCCAAGCGCGAGGTGGCGGCGCGGCTGGCGGACCGCATCGCCCGGTTTCTCGAGCGCAAGGCGGCGGAATGACCGGCCTTGCCGTCGCCTTGCAGGTGCTGCCGCATGGCGCCGGGCTGCCGCTCCCTTCCTATGCGACGCCGGGCAGCGCCGGCGTCGACCTCACCGCGGCGCTGGAAGCGCCGCTGGTGCTGAGCCCCGGCGCGCGCGCCGCCGTGCCGACCGGCATCGCGCTCGCCTTGCCCGAGGGCTACGAGGCGCAGGTGAGGCCGCGATCGGGCCTGGCGCTCAACCACGGCATCGCCGTGCTCAACAGCCCCGGCACCATCGACAGCGACTATCGCGGCGAGGTGCGGGTCATCCTCGCCAATCTCGGCGACGCGCCCGTCACCATCGCGCGCGGCGAGCGCATCGCCCAGCTCGTCGTGGCGCCGGTGAGCCGCGTCGCCTTCGAGCGCGTGGCCGAGTTGCCGGAAACCCGCCGCGGTGCCGGCGGCTTCGGCTCGACCGGGCGCTGAGCGCGATGCTGCGCCTCACCAAGAAGCTGCTCTTCGCCATCGAGGCGGTGCTCGACATCGCCTACAACGCCGGCACGCTGCCGGTGCAGTCGAGCGAGATCACGCGGCGCCAGGGCATTCCGCGCCGCTATCTCGAGCAGGTGCTGCAGCAGTTGGTGAGGGACGGCGTGCTGCTCGGCGTGCGCGGGCCGCGCGGCGGCTATCGCCTGGCGCGCGAGCGCCGCCGCATCACCGTCGGCGAGATCGTGCGGGTGGTGCGCAAGCTCGAAAGCGGCGAGGATCCGATCGAATCCGACGGCGGCGCCGATCTCGGCCGCAAGGTGGTGCGCCCGCTCTGGCTCGAGCTGCAGGAGGAGCTGATGCAGCGCCTCGACAACGTCACCATCGAGGATCTGTGCCTGCGCGCCCACCAGGCCGGCGTCGCCGGCGAGTTCACGGCGCGCTTCGACTACAGCATCTGACGGGCGGGCGCGATGCGCGGCGGCTTGAAGATCGGCTTTCTCGCCTCCCACGGCGGCAGCAGCATGAAGGCGATCCTCGAGGCCATCGCCGGCGGCGGCCTGCGCGCCAGCGCCGCGGTCGTCATCTCCAACAATGCCGACGCGCCGGCGCTCGCTCATGCCGGCGCGCTCGGCATTCCGGCCTACCATCTGAGCGAGACGCGCCTCGGCGGCGCGGCCGCCGCCGACCGCGCCATCGCCGACACGCTGGCCGCGCGCGGTGCCGACCTGATCGTGCTCTCGGGCTATCTCAGGAAGCTCGGTCCCGTCACCCTCGAGCGCTATCGCGGCCGCATCCTCAACATCCATCCGGGGAAGCTGCCGAAATATGGCGGGCGCGGCATGTATGGCCGTCGCGTCCACGCGGCGGTGATCGCCGCCGGCGAGCGGACGAGCGGCATCACCATCCATCTCGTCGACGAGGAGTACGATCACGGGCCGGTGCTGGCCGAGCGGGAGGTCGCGGTCGAGCCCGGCGACACGGCCGACAGCCTGGCGGCGCGCATCCAGGCGCAGGAGCCGGGCTTCTTCGTCGACACGCTGCGCCGCATCGCCGAGGGCACGCTGCGCCTGCCGGGCCTGAAGGACTGACGCCGGACCCCGGCCGATTGCGCCGCCCCGCCAAAGCGCCTATGACCGCCGCTACCGGGCCGCAAAGACCCGGGCAGGAGGCGACATGGCTGAAGCGCAGAGGCGGGAGAGGCCGCAGGTGCCGGTGACCGGCGAGTTCCGCGGCCGCGTCTATGACAACATCACCGAGACCATCGGCGCGACGCCGCTGGTGCGGCTGGCGCGGCTCGCCGGCAAGCACGGCGTCAAGGCCGACCTGCTCGGCAAGTGCGAGTTCTTCAACCCGCTCGCCTCGGTCAAGGACCGCATCGGCCTCGCCATGATCGAGGCGGCGGAAGCGGCGGGCAAGATCCGCCCGGGCAAGACCGTGCTGGTCGAGCCGACCTCGGGCAATACCGGCATCGCGCTCGCCTTCGTCGCCGCGGCCAAGGGCTACCGCATCGTCCTCACCATGCCCGACAGCATGTCGGACGAGCGGCGCAAGATGCTGAAGCTCTTGGGCGCCGAGCTCGAGCTGACGCCGGCGGCGCAGGGCATGCGCGGCGCCATCGCCCGCGCCGAGGCCCTGCTCAAGAGCTTCCCCGACGCCTACATGCCGCAGCAGTTCGACAATCCGGCCAATCCCGAGATCCATCGCCGCACCACCGCCGAGGAGATCTGGAAGGATACCGGCGGCAAGGTCGACGCGGTGATCTCCGGCGTCGGCACCGGCGGCACGCTGACCGGCGTCGGCTCGGTGCTGAAGCCGCGCAAGCCCGGCCTGCGCATGGTCGCGGTCGAGCCCGAGGACAGCGCGGTCCTCTCGGGCGGCCCGCCGGGACCGCACAAGATCCAGGGGATCGGCGCCGGCTTCGTTCCTTCCATCCTCGACACCAAGCTCATCGACGAGGTCATCCGCATCGCCAACGAGACCGCCTTCCGCACCGCGCGCGAGATGGCGAAAATCGAGGGCATCCCGGTCGGCATCTCCTCGGGCGCGGCGGTCGCCGCGGCGCTCGAGCTCGGCGCCCGGCCGGAGATGGCGGGAAAGACCATCGTCATCATCCTGCCGAGCTTCGCCGAGCGCTACTTGTCGACCGCCCTCTTCGAGGGCATGTAAACGAGCATGACGGCCAGGCGGATCACCACCGCGGCAGAGAGACAGAGAGGGAAGGATTTCCCGCGAGGCGTCCCGGAATTTTTCCCTTCTCCGTGTCTCTGTGCCGCTGTGGTGGTCTTGACCGGTGCGTGGCGTCCATGAAGCTGACCGACGCCCAGTTCGAGCGCTATGCCCGCCATCTCATCCTCGACGAGGTCGGCGAGGAGGGGCAGGCGAAGCTGATGGCGGCGCGCGTGCTGGTGGTGGGGGCGGGCGGGCTCGGCTCGCCGCTGCTGCTCTATCTCGCCGCCGCCGGCGTCGGCACCTTGGGCGTGGTCGACGACGACACCGTCGATCTCTCGAATCTGCAGCGCCAGATCGTCCATCCGACCGCGCGCATCGGCGCCGCCAAGGTCGAAAGCGCGCGCGAGACGCTGGCTTCGATCAATCCCGAGGTCGCGGTCGAAACGCATCGCCTCCGCCTCGGGCCCGCCAACGCCGCCGCGCTGGTGCGGGACTACGATCTCGTCGCCGACGGCAGCGACAATTTCGCCACGCGCTATCTGCTGAACGATGTCTGCTATGCCGAGCGCCGCACCCTGGTGGCGGCGGCGGTGTCGCCGTTCGACGGCCAGCTTTCCACCTTCAAGGCCTATCTCGGTCCGCCCCATCCCTGCTACCGCTGCCTGTTCCGCGAGCCGCCGCCGCCCGATCTGGTGCCGCGCTGCGAGACCGCCGGCATCCTCGGCGCGGTCGCCGGCGTCATCGGCACCTTGCAGGCGACCGAGGTGCTGAAGGAGCTGCTCGGGCTGGGCGAGAGCCTGTCGGGCCAGCTCCTCATGTATGACGCGCTGCGCGCCGGCTTCCACAAGGTCAAGCTGCCGCGCGATCCCGACTGCCCGACTTGCGGCGGGAAATAACCTCGCATTTTAACCACCGCCGATAGAGATTTCCCCGGCGCCCGTCTAAGCTGAACCGGCGGCGCAGGGGGCTTTCGCATGAAGATGGGCAAAGTGGCGGTGGGCGGGCTCGCGGCGCTCGTCCTTGTCGCCGCCGGCGCGCTCGGCGCCGAGCTCCTCGCCCGGCGGGCGATGGTGCGCCAGGTCGAGACGGCGCTGGCGCAGCCGCCTTTTCTCGAGGCGAGCCACGGCGCCATCCGCTATTCGCTCTGGCGCGCCCGTCTCGAGATCCACGATCTCGCCTTCAAGACGGATCTCGCGGCGCCTCGATCCTTCCGCGCCGCCGAGGTGACGGTCGCCGGCGTCGGGCCGTCCCTGCTGCTCGGCAGGGGCGGCGACCTCGCGCTGGCGGCGATCCGCGCGCAGCAGGTCGAAGCGACCGGCGGCGGGCTGCAGGCGAGCGCCGCGACCCTGGCGCTCGACGGCGTCCAGGTGATCGGCGGCCTGCAGCCGGAAGCGCCGTCCTCGGCGAGAGACGCCCTGGCGGCGTTGTTCGAGCGCGTGTCGGTGGATCGCCTCGATCTCGGCGCCGTGCATCTCTGGAGCGACGCGCACGCGGTGGATGTCGCGTTCGATACGGTGAGCGCCGAGCATCTGGCCAAGGGGCGCGTCGCCGGCGTGACGGCGACGAAGGGCGTCGCGCTCGTCCAGGGCGGCGGCGGCGAAGGAAAGCTGCGCGTCGCGCTGGCGCAGCTCAGCCTCGCCGGCGTCGATGGCGTCGCGCTGCGCTGGATCGTCGCGCCCCAGACGGCGCCCGGGGACGGGGCGGTCGCGATCGCCGAGGGGATGAAGCTCGGCGGCCTCACCCTCGCCGCCGGGCGGGGCGTGCTCACCGCCGAGACGCTGAGCCTGGCCGGCCTTCGGCTGCGCCCGGGCGCGGCGCTTTCCGTCGCGTCGCCGGCGGCGCTCGGCCAGCTTTTCGGCGGCGCCAGCCTCGACCATCTCGAGCTTCAGTCGGTCGACGTCCGCTCGGTCGAAGCGACGGATCGCCGGCTGAGCCTGGCGCGGCTCGCGATCGACAAGCTGCGGCCCGGCGGCGTCGGCGGCATCGCGGCCGAGACCCTCGCCCTCGACGCGCCCAACATGGTCGCCCGTCTCGACGCCTTCGAGGTGACCGGCCTCGCCTATGCGCGCCAAGGGACGCCGATCGGCGTCCCGCGGATGTTCGCCGACCGCATCGAGCTCCGCAATCTCTCGGCCGGGGTGAAGCCCGGCGCGGAGGTGACGGTCAAGGACGCCTCGGTCGCCATGGAGGGCACGCTCGCCAGCCCGTCGGGCGCGCGGATGGAAATCGGGCCGGTCACCGTCCCGGCGGCGGCGGCGCCGGCGCTGGCTCGGCTCGGCTACGACGCGCTGGTGCTGGATTATGACAGCCGCACGCACTACGACGCCGCCGCGGCCAGGATGAGCCTCACCCAGCATCTCGCCGCGCAGGATGCCGGCAAGCTCGCCCTGTCGCTGCAGCTCGGCCACTACCCTCCGGCGTTGGAGGCGCCCGACGCGGCGACGCTGTCGCTGCGGCTGATGCGGGCCGAGCTCGAGCATTTGGAGCTGCGCTACGACGACGCCTCGCTGGCGGGGCGCCTGCTCAAGCTCTATGCCGAGACGACCGGCCGCGATGTCGATAGCGTGCAGCAGGAGTTCGCCGCTCGCGCCCGGGCGCAGCGCCAGGCCCTTGCCGGCAAGCCGGCGTTGCTGGCGAGCCTCGATGCCGTCGAGGCGTTCCTGCGCAAGCCGGGCACGCTCACCCTGGTGCTGGCGCCGCCCAAGCCGGTGACGCTCGGCACCTTGGTGGCGCTGGCGCGGCAGAACCCGGATCAGGCGCTGGCGTCGCTGGGGCTTTCCGTCCGCTGAGCCCCGCGCGACGCGCAGCGTCGTCGCGCACCCGTTCCGTTCAGGGATCGATCAGCACGCCGGGATTGAGCAGGCCGCGCGGATCGAGCACATGCTTGGCCGCTTTGAGCGACGCGGCGAAGAGCTCCGGGCGCTGCCGGTCGTACCAGGGCCGATGGTCGCGGCCCACCGCATGATGATGGGTGATCGTGCCGCCTTCGGCGATGAGCCGGTCGGACGCCGCCTGCTTGATGTGCTGCCACTGCTCGATCAGATGGCCGTGGCGGCCCATGGCGTGGAAGGTGAAATAGGGCGCCGGTCCGTCGGGATAGACATGGGTGAAGCGGCAGGTGACCTGACCCGGCCGGCCGGTGGCCTCGCGGATCGCCGCCTCCGTCGCCGCCTTGACCGAGTCGTGGAAGGCCTCGAAGCGGTCCCAGGTGATCGCCGTCTCGAAGGTGTCGCTGATGATCGCGCGCGGCACCATGCGCTCGCGGCCATAGGGCATGCGGATGAAGGCGTTGCGCCAGATTCCGGCGGCGCCTTCGCGATGGGCGTCCGCGCCCTCTTCCGCCTCGGCGATGCCGCCATGGTCCCGGCAGCATTCGAGCGCGCGCTGCATCCACGGCTCGACCGGATGATCGCCGGACTCGAAGGCGAGCACCATGATGGCGGCGCTTCCGTCCCCGGCGCCGGTGTTGAGCGCCTCCTGCGCGTCGAGCACCCGGCAGTTGGCGGGGAAGAGCCCGGCCTGGGCGATCATCCGCACGCCGCGCGCTGCGGCGAAGAGATCCTTGAAGCGGACCGCGCCGCCGGCGCGGAAGCGCGGCCGGTCCTGCAGCCGCATCCAGGCCTCGGTGATGATGCCGAGGATGCCTTCCGAGCCGATGAACAGCCGATCCGGGCTCGGCCCCGCGCCCGATCCGGGCAGCCGCCTGGTCTCGATGCGCCCCTGCGGCGTCACCACCACGAGGCTTTCGACGAAATCGTCGATATGGGTGTAGAGCGTCGCGAAATGGCCGCCGGAGCGGGTCGCGATCCAGCCGCCCAGGGTGGAGTACTCGAAGCTCTGCGGGAAATGGCGCAGCGTCAGGCCGTGCGGCTTGAGCTGGGCTTCGAGCGCCGGCCCGAACGCGCCGGCCTCGATCCGGGCGGCGCGCGAGGCGCGGTCGATCTCCAGCACGCGCCCCATCCGGCCGAGATCGAGGGTGAGGGCGCCTCTGTAGCGGGCGCGGTCGAGACGATGCTCGACGCCGCCGACCACGCTCGAGCCGCCGCCGAACGGGATGATTGCCGCCCCGACGCTGCCGGCCCAGTCGAGCAGGGCGACGATCTCGGAGTCGCGGCCGGGATAGGCCACCACGTCCGGCGCGACCGCGTAATCGCCGGCGAGCCCGCGGACATAGTCGGGATAGGATTTGCCATAGGTGTGGCGGGCGCGGTCATGGGTATCGCTCGAGCATATCGGCGCGAGCGAGGCCGGCGGCGCGATGCGCGGCGCGGGCAGCTTGAGGTCCTGCAGCGTCGGCGGGGCGCGCTCCTCGAAGCGGTCGATGCCGAAGCGCTGGCGGTAGCGGTTGAGGACGAAGCTCTCTTCGTCCTCGGTCATCGCCTCGCCTTCGCGACCCCACCCGAAATGCTTCAAGCGGGCTTCAGCCATCGCTTCCTCCCTCTCTTCCGCCGACCCATGGCTGACGGTCGCGTACCGGAACCGGAAGCCCGCTCCTATCCGTCGCGGCCGGCGCGGTCGCGGCGGCTGCGCCGGGCCGTCACAGCATCGTCTCGAGCACGCGGTCGGGCGGGCGGTGGCCGTCGGCGAAGGTCTTGATGTTGATGATGACCTTCTCGCCCATGTCGATGCGGCCTTCGATCGTCGCCGAGCTCATATGCGGCAGCAGCACGACATTGTCGAGCGTCAGCAGCTTCGGGTTCACCGCCGGCTCATGCTCGAAGACGTCGAGCCCGGCGCCGGCGATCTCGCGGTTGATCAGCATGCGGGTCAGCGCATCCTCGTCGATGACCTCGCCGCGCGCGGTGTTGACGATGACGCAGTGCGGCCGCAGCAGCTTCAGCCGCCGCGCCGAGAGCAGATGGTATGTGGCCGGCGTGTGCGGGCAGTTGACCGAGACGATGTCGACCCGCGCCAGCATCTGGTCGAGGCTCTCCCAATATGTCGCCTCGAGCTCCTGCGCCACCTCTTCGGTCACGCGGCGGCGGTTGTGGTAGTGGATCGAGAGCCCGAAGCCGCGGCCGCGCCGCGCCACCGCCTGGCCGATGCGGCCCATGCCGACGATGCCGAGCCGCTTGCCCCAGAGCCGGTGGCCGAGCATGAAGGTCGGGCCCCAGCCCGTCCATTTGCCCTGGCGGATGAGCCGCTCGCCCTCGGCGAGCCGGCGCGAGGTGGCGAGGATCAGCGCCATGGTCATGTCGGCCGTGTCCTCGGTCAGCACCGCCGGGGTGTTGGTGACGGTGATGCCGCGGGCGCGGGCGCTGGCGATGTCGATATGGTCGACGCCGGTGCCGAAGGAGGCGATGAGCTTCAGGCGCGGCCCGGCCTGGGCCAGCACCGCGGCATCGACGCGGTCGGTGATGGTCGGCACCAGCACGTCCGCCTGCTGCACCGCGGCGACGAGCTGCCCCTGGGTCAGCGGCGTGTCGTCGAGATTGAGCCTGGTGTCGAACAGCTCCATCATCCGCGTCTCGATCGCGTCGGGCAGCTTGCGCGTGACGATGACCAG
>JASHTP010000075.1 GCA_030040495.1 Alphaproteobacteria bacterium | reverse complement strand
GGCGCGCACCGTCGCCTTCGCCATGCCCTTGCTGCAGCGCGCGCAGAGCGTGCAGGTGGTGACCGTCGAAGGCGGCATGACGCCGGGCCCGACCGGCGAGGAGCTGGCGCAGAGCCTGGCGCGCCACGGCATTCCGGTCATCGCCCGCCACGTGACGCCGCGCGACCGCACCACCGGCCAGGTCTTCATCGACGAGGCCAGGGCGATCGGCGCCGATCTCATGGTCAAAGGCGCCTACACCCAGAGCCGGCTCCGGCAGATGATCTTCGGCGGCGCCACCCGCCACATCATCATGGAAGCGACCATGCCGGTGATCCTCGCGCACTGAGCGAGACGCTCGGCGGGCGAGAGCGGGTCGTCCGCTTCCGTGGGCAAGGCGAAGCACGAGAGACGCGGTTCCCTCCGGTGGCAATCCGCTCCGGCTGGCCTGTTTCACGGGAAACATCGTCGGGGATACCGGTACCCCATTGAACGCGGATTTTGCTCCGCGGGCGTCCTTCGCGCCGCCGCCGCAGCGCGCCTTGTCCCGCCGCATCCGCGGGGACAGGGGGCGCGCGGCGCCGGCTTCCGTTCCTTCACCATGTCAAAGAGCCCGATCGCCAATGATAGCTCTGCACCCCTCAGCGCGGGCGGCTGCAGCGGCTCTGCATTCTCTGCGCTAAAGTAAACTGTTGGCTGAGCCCACCCATCGAGGAGATCAATCGACCGGGACCGCCATTGCCGCCGGCGGCCGGATGCCGCTAGGGTAGGAACCCCTGCAACGGCGGGTGTGCGCGATGGCGGTGATGGAGGCGAGCTGGCCCTGGCTCAAAGCCTACCCGCCGGGGATCGACTGGCACGCGCGCTTCGCCGAAGAGCCGCTCTACCGACTGCTCGAGGAGAGCGCCCGGCGCTTCGGCGACCGGCCCTGCCTCGATTTCCTCGGCAAGGGCTACAGCTATGCCGAGGTGGGCGCGCTGGCGCGGCGCGCCGCCAAGGGGTTCGCCGCGCTCGGCGTCACAAGCGGCACGCGGGTCGGGCTGATGCTGCCCAACACGCCCTATTACGTCATCGCCTATTACGCCGTGCTCATGGCCGGCGGCACGGTGGTGAACCTCAACCCGCTCTATGCGCCGCCCGAGATCCGCCACCTGGTCGAGGATTCCGGCGCCGAGATCGTGCTGACGCTCGACCTTCCGGCGCATTATGCGCTGCTGGCGCCGCTGCTCGGCGCCACCGGCCTGCGCCGCATCGTGCTCTGCCCGATGGCCGGGATCCTGCCGCGGGTCAAAGGCCTCGCCTACCGGCTGCTGAAGCGCGGCGACATCGCCCGGCCGCCCGCCGACGGGACGCATCTCGCCTTCGCCGATCTCCTCGCCAATGACGGCTATTTCGCGCCGCTGCCGGTCGAGCCCGCGCGCGACCTCGCGGTGCTGCAATATACCGGCGGCACCACCGGCGTGCCCAAGGGCGCCATGCTGACGCACCAGAACCTGGTGGCGAATGCGCGGCAATGCCTCGCCTGGTTCCCCACGGTGAAGCCGGGCGAGGAGCGCGTGCTGGCGGTGCTGCCCTTCTTCCACGTCTTCGCCATGACCGTGGCGATGAACTGGAGCATCGCCTGCGGCGCCGAGATCGTGCTGCTGCCGCGCTTCGAGATCGCGAGCCTGCTCGCCGCCATCCGCCGCAAGCGGCCCACCACCATGCCCGGCGTCCCCACCCTCTTCACCGCGATCTACGCCAATCCCGCGGCGAAGAAGATCGATCTCACCTCGATCCGCTCCTGCATCTCCGGCGGCGCGCCGCTGCCGGTCGAGGTCAAGCGCAAATTCGAGGCGATGACCGGCTGCACCGTGGTCGAAGGCTACGGCCTCTCGGAAAGCTCGCCGGTCGCCTGCTGCAACCCGCTGAACGGCGTCAACAAGACGGGCTCGGTCGGCGTGCCGGTGCCGGCGACCATCATCGAGATCGCCTCGCTCGACGATCCCTCCCGCCTCCTGCCGCAGGGCGAGCGCGGCGAGGTGGCGATCCGCGGGCCGCAGGTGATGGCGGGCTATTGGCGCAAGCCCGAGGCCACCCAATCGGTGCTGAAGGACGGCAGGCTGCGCACCGGCGATGTCGGCTATCTCGACGCGGACGGCTATCTCTTCCTCGTCGACCGCATCAAGGACATCATCATCGCCGGCGGCTACAAGATCTATCCGCGCAACGTCGAGGAGGCGATCTACCAGCATCCCAAGGTCGCGGAATGCATCGTCTTGAGCGTCGAGGATCCCTATCGCGGCCAGACGGTGAAGGCCTATGTCGCGCCGGCGGCGGGCCAGACCCTCGACGCGGCCGAGCTGCAAACCTTCCTTAAGGACAAGCTCTCGCCGATCGAGATGCCGAAGCTCTTCGAGTTCCGCTCGAGCCTGCCCAAGACCTTGATCGGCAAGCCCTCGAAGAAGGCGCTCATCGAAGAGGAAGAGGCGAAGCGCGCGGCAGCGGCGCCGACCGGCGGCTGAGCCGCGCGGCGCCCCTGTCAAGGCTCGGCCGAAGGGAACCTCGTTATCCCGTGGATTGATCCAGGGGTGGAAAATTTTTTTCGTTATCCACTGGATAAGGCCGACGCCGCCCGGCGGTCTCGCGCGCGGGCGCGGCGGCGGATTCACCATATCAAAGAGCCCGATGAGCGATGCTACCACAGGATACCTTGGACGCGCAGGCTGCGCCGGGCGGGGAGCGATGCTAAGCGACCAGCGGCCTTCCGCAGCGCGCCTCGGCCCAGGCGAGATAGGTGGCCGAGCGGTCGAGCACCAGCGCGCGCGTCAGGCCGAATTCCTCGAGGCTGTAGCGGTGCGGGTAGCGCGGCGTCTCTGCGGCGCGCGCGAGATAGGCCTCGACCGCGCGGTCGAGCGCGGCGTCGTGCGGATAGCCCAGCCGCTCATGGATGCGCCGCACGGTGGCGGCGGGATCGGC
>JASHTP010000074.1 GCA_030040495.1 Alphaproteobacteria bacterium | reverse complement strand
GCCCGCCGGGGGGCGCCCCGGGCGCCGTGCTCGACGGCCGCGACATCGGCACGGTGATCTGCCCCGACGCCGACGCCAAGCTCTTCGTCACCGCCACGGTCGAGGCCCGGGCGGCCCGCCGCCTCAAGGAGTTGCGGGAAGGCGGCGAGGCGGCTATATACGGGGCTGTCCTGCAGGACATGAAGGATCGTGACGCGCGCGACAGCCAGCGTCGGGCGGCGCCTCTGTTGCCGGCCGACGATGCCTTCGTTCTCGACACGACCACGCTCGATGCCGACGCCGCCTTCGCCGCGGCGCTCGATTTCATCGGCCGGAAGCTCGCTGCCGCGCCCGCCAAGGGCTAGATCAGCGCCGTTTCAGTCCCGCAGGCCAGGGGTTCATGCCGCCGCACCCCGCTCGCCGGCGGCCCGTCGCGCCCTGCCCGCTTCCCGGCAGCGCGGCGGCTGACCCAGGGGAGAGTTGGAGACGCAATGGCCGTCGCTACCAGAACCAAGTCCGAGGCCGGCAAGGAGAGCTTCGCCGCGCTGCTCGACCAGACGCTCGGCGCCGCATCGGGGCTCGAGGGCACCGTCATCAAGGGCATCGTCGTCGCCATCGAGAACGACACGGCGCTGATCGATGTCGGGCTCAAATCCGAGGGCCGCGTCCCGCTCAAGGAATTCGCCGCCCCCGGGCGGGCGGCCGAGATCAAGCCCGGCGATACCGTCGAGGTCTATCTCGAGCGCATGGAGGACAAGAACGGCGAGGCGCAGCTGTCGCGCGAGAAGGCGCGGCGCGAAGAGGCCTGGACCCAGCTGGAGAAGAGCTTCCAGGCGAACGAGCGCGTCACCGGCGTCATCTTCGGCCGGGTCAAGGGCGGCTTCACCGTCGACCTGAACGGCGCCGTCGCCTTCCTGCCGGGCAGTCAGGTGGACATCCGCCCGGTGCGCGACATCACCCCGCTGCTCGGCAGCCCGCAGCCCTTCCAGATCCTCAAGATGGACCGTTCGCGCGGCAACATCGTCGTCTCGCGCCGCGCCGTGCTGGAGGAGAGCCGCGCCGAGGCGCGCTCGGAGCTGGTGGCGAGCCTCAAGGAGGGCCAGATCCTCACCGGCGTGGTCAAGAACATCACCGATTACGGCGCCTTCGTCGATCTCGGCGGCGTCGACGGGCTGCTGCACGTCACCGACATCGCCTGGCGGCGCATCAACCACCCGTCCGAGGCGCTTCACATCGGCCAGACGGTCAAGGTGCAGGTCATCCGCTTCAATCCGGAGACGCAGCGCATCTCGCTCGGCATGAAGCAGCTCGAGGCCGACCCCTGGGAAGGCGTCGAGCTCAAATACCCCTCGGGCGCGCGCTTCAAGGGCCGCGTCACCAACATCACCGACTACGGCGCCTTCGTCGAGCTGGAGCCCGGCGTCGAAGGCCTCGTCCACGTCTCCGAGATGAGCTGGACCAAGAAGAACGTGCATCCCGGCAAGATCGTCTCGACCAGCCAGGAGGTCGAGGTGATGGTGCTGGACGTCGATCCGCAGAAGCGCCGCATCTCGCTCGGCCTGAAGCAGTGCCTCGCCAACCCGTGGGAAAGCTTCGTCGAGCGGTACCCGGTCGGCAGCGAGCTCTCGGGCGAGGTCAAGAACATCACCGAGTTCGGCCTGTTCGTGGGATTGCCCGGCGACATCGACGGCATGGTGCACCTCTCCGACCTCGACTGGAACCGGCCGGGCGAAGAGGCGATCAAGGACTACAACAAGGGCGACACCGTCAAGGTGCGCGTGCTCGACGTCGATGTCGAGAAGGAGCGCATCAGCCTCGGCATCAAGCAGCTCGCCAGCGATCCCTTCGAATCGAGCCTCGCCAGCCTGAAGAAGGGCGACGTGGTCACCACCACGGTGACCGCGGTCAGCGACGGCGGCATCGAGGTGACGGTGGGCGACGGCGTGCCCGGCTTCATCCGCAAGGCCGAGCTGTCGCGCGACCGCGCCGAGCAGCGCCCGGACCGCTTCGCCGTCGGCGAGAAGGTCGACGCCAAGGTGACGGCGGTCGACCGCGCCACGCGCAAGCTCTCCCTCTCGATCAAGGCGCGCGAGGTCGAGGAGGAGAAGAAGGCGATGGCCGAATACGGCTCCTCCGACAGCGGCGCCAGCCTCGGCGACATCCTCGGCGCGGCGCTCTCCCGCCGCGGCGACAAGGAGAAATAGGGGAGCTGTCGGCTTTCAGCCGAGTCGTCGGTTTTCAGTCGTCAGTTTTCAGTGTCGCAACCGACCGCTGAGAACTGACGACTGAGGACTGACGACTTGGCCGGCCGACAGCGGCCGGCTTCTCCGGCATTTCTTGACGCTGGCTCAAGGGTTTGGCACGCTTCTTCCCCGCGACCCCCTGGGAAGCCGCCGACGAGAGCGTGGCCATGACAAAGTCCGAGCTCATTCAGCACCTGGCCGAACGCAATCCCCACCTCTATCAGCGGGACGTCGAGCGCATCGTCACCGCCATCTTCGACGAGATCGCCGCGGCGCTGTCGCGCGGCGACCGGGTCGAGCTCAGGGGCTTCGGCGCCTTCTCCGTCAAGCGGCGCGACGCGCGGCTCGGGCGCAATCCGCGCACCGGCGACAGCGTGCATGTCGAGGAGAAGCACATCCCCTTCTTCAAGACCGGCAAGCAGCTGCGCGAGCGGCTCAACGAGGGGATGTGAGGCTCGTCCATTGGCTGGTGACGGTGCCGGTGGCGGTCGTCGCGGTCGCCTTTGCCGTCGAGAACCTCGACAAGGTCCAGGTCGGGCTCTGGCCGTTCTCCGATGTGCTGGTGATGCCGCTCTATCTCGTCGTGCTCGGCGCGCTGGCGCTGGGCTTCATCGCCGGCGAGTTCGTCGCCTGGCTCAATGGCGGGCGCTGGCGGCGCGAGGCGCGGCGGCGGCAGCGGCGGATCGAGTCGCTGGAGCGCGAGCTTCAGGCGACGCAGGCGCACCTGCCGCAGCACGAGACGGGCGGCGTGCCGGCGGCGGCCCCTCGCCGCGATTGACTCGGCCGGACGGCGCAGCTACCTCCGCATCATGCGCATTCTCGGATATTCGGAAGTGGTCGCGGCGCTCGATTTTCCGCCGCTGGTCGAGGCGCTGCGGCAGATGTTCCGCGCCGGCGCCGAGGCGCCGACGCGGCACCACCATACCGTCCCGGTGCCCGGAAGCGCCGACGCGACGCTGCTGCTGATGCCGGCCTGGCAGGCCGGGCGCAACCTCGGCGTCAAGGTCGCGACCATCTTCCCCGGCAATGCCGAGCGCGGCGAGCCGTCGCTGC
>JASHTP010000073.1 GCA_030040495.1 Alphaproteobacteria bacterium | reverse complement strand
GCGCGCTTCCGCTGCCGCGAGACGCTGCTCCTGCTCCGCCTGCCACGCCGCGCGGCTGGTCTCGATCGCGGCGGACGCCTCGGCGGCGGCCTGCGCGAGCCGTTCGCCGATCTCGGCTTCGGCGGCGGCACCCGCGGCGGCGAGGGCCGCCTCGCTGGAAGCGAGCGAGGCTCTCGCCTCCGCCAGCGCCTCGCGCAGCCGGCTGAGCTCGGCGCCGTCCTCTTTCGCCTGGCGTTGCGCCGCCGCCAGCGCCGCCTCGGCGCGTTCGCGCCTTGCGTTCGACTCCGCCGTTGCGCGCGCTGACTCGCCGCTTCGCCGCGCTTCGCTCGCGGCGAGCCGGTCCGCCTGCTCCGCCTGCCATTGCGCCCGGCTCCGCTCGAGCCGCGTCTCGGCTTCGGCGGCGGCCGCCGCCAGCCGTACCCCAAGCTCGGTCTCGAAGCCGCGCCGCGCGGCGGACAGCTCGGCCTCGACGGTCTCTCGCGCGAGCGCGCGCGCCTTTTCGAGCTCTTGCCGCGCATCGGCCAGCTCGGCCTCGCGCCGCGCCAGAGCCGCCCTCGCCGCCGCCAACTCCTCCCGCAAGCGGCTCCCGGCGTCGCCTTGCGTATCGCCGCCAGCGGCCGGCGCCGCCACGGCATCGTCGACCGGTCGCGCATCGGCAGGCGACACCGTCACGTCCTTCACCGCGACCGTCGCCGCGTAATCTCCGTCGAGGCTGACGATCCTGACCGTCAGCGTCTGCGGCTCGTCGCTGCCGTCGGGCGGCAGATAGGCGAGGTCCTGCAAATCATCGAGGGTCAGCGACCAGGTGCGATCGCCGTTGTTGTTTCCCCGCGACAAGCGCGCCTGGTGCGGCAGGCGCTCGATTCTGACGGCAAGGCGACCATGGCGCCGATGCCTCGCCAACAGCGGGGCAAGGTCCAGCGGAATGCTCTTCGGCACCGCCGCCGCGACGGTCGTGAGGCGTCTCCCGTCGTCCACGCGGTTCGCTCCTCCGGCGCGAAGCCGCCGCGGCGCTCGGCGAGCTGCGCGCGGTGGCGCGTCTTCGCCGATGATTCTTGCCGGACGGGGTAAATGAATCGTTCTTGGGCCGCGCCCCGCGCCCGTCCGAAGCCGCGCATTCGCCTCAATTTTGGAGCGTAGCCTCGCGACCGGGCGCCGCGCGCTAGAGGAGCTGCGTCACCGCGCGCAGCAGCTCGGCCCCGGCCAGGATCAGCACCAGATTCCACAGCGCCGCCGCCAGGCCGGCGACGAGGCCGAGCAGCAGCGCCACGCCGTCGCCTTCGAGCTGGCCCAGCGCGATGAGCATGACGCTGAGCGCCACCGGCATGTTGCCGAACGGCACCGGCAGCGCCAGCACCGCGCTCAAGGCGACCAGCGCGATGCCGACGATGCGCTCGCCCGGGCCGTCGGTGAGCGGCGAGGGCCGCGGCCGGAGCCAGCGCTCCAGCCGCAGCAGCAGCGGCTCGGTCCGGTCGACCAGCCGGTGGAAGCGCGCCGGGTCCATCGACAGACGCTGCAGCCGGCGCGGCAGGCGCGGCGTGTGCAGTCCCAGCGCCAGCTGCAGCCCGAGCGCGGCGATGCCGAGGGCGAAGGGCACCGAGAAGCCGGGGATGAGCGGCCCGGGCACGGCGTTGGGCAGCGCCAGCGCCAGCAGCAGCAGGCCGAAGCCCTGGTCGCCCAGCGCCGACAGCAGGTCGGCGATGGAGATGCGCGCCGCGCGATGCTCTTCGGCGAGCCCGCGCAGCGCCGCCGCGGTGCCGCCGCGCCTCGCTCCTGCTTCGGTCTCGGTCAATAGAGGCTCTGGGTGATCTGCGCCACCGCCTCGCTGAGCACGAGGTCGATGAGCACCACGGTGGTCGCGGCGACGCCGCCCGCCTCGAGCGCGGTGCGGGCGATGAACCACTCGTAGCCGAGCCGCGCCAGCAGCAGCGCGGTATAGATGAGGATTCCGGCCGCCGGCGACAGGAAGCGGAAGGCGATGAGCCCGACCAGCGCCAGCACCGTCTGCAGCACCTGCGACCAGTTGTAGGCGGTGATGAAGCCGAGGCTCTCCTCGTCGCGCTCGAGCCAGCGGCAGAAGCCGAGGATGACCAGCGGAAAGGCGGTCCAGCTCACGACGTAGCCGATGCTTTCCACCAGCAGGATGCGGAACCCGCCCGACTCCGCCCATTGCGCCGGCGGCACCAGCAGCGAGATGAGCAGAACGAAGCCGGGATAGGCGATCGCCGCCGCCCAGAAGGAGCGCCAGACCGCGTCGACGCCGCGCGCGAACCATGCCATCGCCGCCGGATCGAGGCAGGCGAAGCGCCAGGCGCCGTACATGCCGTACGAGACTTCGCGCAGGCTCGGCACCGTCCCTCACTCCGCCGGGAAATAGAGGTCGAGCAGGGTGTGATAGATGTCGGTGAGCGCCGTCATGTCGGCGACCGGCACGCGCTCGTCGACCTTGTGCATGGTGAGGCCGACCAGGCCGAACTCGGCGATCGGGCAGTAGCGGTGGATGAAGCGCGCGTCCGAGGTGCCGCCGGTGGTGCTGAGCTCGGGCTTGCGCCCGGTCACCCGCTCGATGGCGTCGGCGACGAGGGCGCTGAACGGCCCCGGCGGCGTCAGGAAGGATTCGCCGCTGACATGGAAGTCGAGCGTGTAGCTTCCGCCCGCCGCGTCGAGCTTCGCCTTCAGCCACGCTTTCAGGCTGGCGCTCGTCCAGCGGTCGTTGAAGCGGATGTTGAAGGTGGCGCGCGCCCGGCCGGGAATGACGTTGGCGGCGCTGTTGCCGATGTCGATGGTCGCGACCTGCAGCGTCGAGGGCTGGAAATGCGCCGTGCCCTCGTCGAGCGGCGTCGCGGTCAGCGCGTGCAGCATGGCGACGATCCGATGCGCGGCGTTGTCGGCGAGATGCGGATAGGCGGTGTGGCCCTGCACCCCTTCGACGGTGAGATAGCCGTTCATGCTGCCGCGCCGGCCGATCTTGACCATGTCGCCCATCGCCTCAGCGTTGGTCGGCTCGCCGACGAGGCAGGCGTCGAGCTTCTCGCCCTTGGCCTCGAGCCAGTCGAGCAGCTTCTTGGTGCCGTTGATCGAGACGCCCTCCTCGTCGCCGGTGATGAGGAGGCTGATCGAGCCGGCGAAGCCCGGCCCGCGCTCGGCGAGGAAGCGCGCCGCGGCGGCGGCGAAGCAGGCGATCGCGCCTTTCATGTCGGCGGCGCCGCGGCCGTGCAAGGTGCCGCCTTCGACCGTGCCGGCGAAAGGCGAGATCTTCCAGTCTTCGACGTCGCCCGGCGGCACCACGTCGGTGTGGCCGGCGAAGCAGAAATTGCGGCCGGCGCTGCCGAAGCGGGCATAGAGGTTGAGCACCGGCTCGGTGCCGGGCTCGGCGAATTCCTTGAGCTGGCAGCGGAAGCCCAGCCCTTCCAGCACCCGCGCCAGATGGGGGAGCGCGCCCTCGTCCTTGGGCGTGACGCTCGGCCGGCGGATCAGCTCGGCGGCGAGTGCCACCGGGTCGAGCGGCTCGTTGCGGCGCGGCGCTGCCATCAATCGCGCAACAGCTCGTTGATCGCGGTCTTGCCTCGCGTGCGCTCGTCGACCTGCTTGATGATGACGGCGCAATAGAGGCTCGGGCTCGGGCTGCCGTCGGGCAGCGGCCGCCCGGGCAGGCTGCCGGGCACGACCACCGAATAGGCCGGCACGCGGCCCTGGTAGATCCGCCCGCTGGCGCGGTCGACGATCTTGGTGGTGGCGCTGATGAAGGTGCCCATGGCGAGCACCGCGCCGGTCTCGACGACGACGCCCTCGACCACCTCGCTGCGCGCGCCGATGAAGCAGTTGTCCTCGATGATCACCGGCTCGGCCTGCACCGGCTCGAGCACGCCGCCGATGCCGACGCCGCCCGAAAGGTGGCAGTTCCGGCCGATTTGCGCGCAGGAGCCGACGGTCGCCCAGGTGTCGATCATGGTGCCGCTGTCGACATAGGCGCCGACATTGACGAAGGACGGCATCAGCACCACGCCGGGCGCGATATAGGCGGAGCGGCGGACGACGCAGTTGGGCACGGCGCGGAAGCCCGCCTCGCGGAAGCGCGCCGCGCTCCAGCCGGCGAATTTGGAGGGCAC
>JASHTP010000072.1 GCA_030040495.1 Alphaproteobacteria bacterium | reverse complement strand
CCGGTCAACCTCGTCGCCGAGGCCGAATCGGCCGAGATCGAGGAACGGCTCGCCGTGCTCAGCCGCGAGCGCGAAGACCTGGTCGGCGCCATCGCCAAGCTGCGCGAAGGCATCGCCGCGCTCAATCGCGAGGGCCGCGAGCGGCTGCTCGCCGCCTTCGCCGAGGTCAACGAGCATTTCTCCGCCCTCTTCACCCGGCTCTTCGGCGGCGGCCGCGCCCACCTCACCCTCGACAAGGGCGAGGATGGCGACGAAGCGCGCGACCCGCTCGAGGCCGGGCTCGAGATCATGGCAAGCCCGCCGGGCAAGCGGCTGCAGGTGATGTCGCTGCTCTCGGGCGGCGAGCAGGCGCTCACCGCGCTGGCGCTGCTCTTCGCCGTCTTCCTCACCAACCCGGCGCCGATCTGCGTGCTGGACGAGGTCGACGCGCCGCTCGACGACGCCAATGTCGACCGCTTCTGCACGCTGGTCGAGGAGATCGCCGAGAGCGCCGAGACGCGCTTCCTCATCATCACCCACCATCGCCTGACCATGGCGCGCATGGACCGGCTCTTCGGCGTCACCATGGGCGAGCGCGGCGTCTCGCAGCTGGTCTCGGTCGACCTGCAGCAGGCCCAGGAATTGCGCCGCACGGCGTGAGCCGCGCCGCGGCGCCATGCCGCCCGCCGCGTCGCTTGACTCTCCCCTGACCCGCCCTTAAGGTGCGCGCCGTTTCGGCGGCGAGGCGGCCGGGACGCGGGGGCGTTTTCTCAAGCTTTGCGGGCGCTTCGCCGATGGACGAACGCGACACGCGGGACCCTCTGCGGGACCTGGAACAGCGGCTCGACCGGGCCCGTCGCGGGCAGGAGCGGGAGGCTTCCGGCGCTTCTCCTGAGGACGGGCCGAGCGTCTCGCGGAGCGGGCTCGGACTTGCCCTCCGCATCGGGCTGGAGCTGGTCGTCGCCGTCGTCGTCGCCACCGCCATCGGCTGGGCGTTCGACAACTGGCTCGGCACGCGCCCCTGGGGAATGATCGTCTTCTTCTTCCTCGGCGTCGGCGCCGGCATGGTGAATGTCTGGCGCGCGGTGACGGGGATGGGGATGGCGATGGGATACCGGCAGGAACCGCCGGCGACGGAGCGGCGCAAGGACGCGGATTGGTCGGACGACGAGGATTGATGTGGCTACCGAGAACCCCCTCCACCAGTTCACGATCAAGCGCCTGATCGAGATCCATATCGGCGGCATCGACGCCTCCTACACCAATTCCGCGCTGCTGATGAGCATCGCGGTGGCGTTCATCACCGCCTTCGTCGTGCTGACGACGCGCCGCGCCGCGCTGGTGCCGGGTCGGTGGCAGTCGGTGACCGAGATGTTCTACGAGTTCGTCGTCGACATGGTCGACCGCAACGCCGGCCATGACGCGCGCCCCTACCTGCCCTTCGTCTTCACCCTCTTCGCCTTCATCCTGTGCGGCAACCTGCTCGGGCTCATCCCCTACAGCTTCACCTTCACCAGCCACATCATCGTCACCTTCGCGCTGGCGATCACCGTCTTCATCGGCGTCACCATCATCGGCATCGCGCGGCACGGCTTCCGTTTCCTCAGCCTCTTCGTGCCGCACGGCGTGCCGAAGGTGCTGCTGCTGCTGCTGGTGCCGATCGAGCTGCTGTCCTACTGCATCCGGCCCTTCACCCTGTCGATCCGGCTCTTCGCCAACATGCTGGCCGGGCACACCATGCTGGTCATCTTCGCCGGCTTCGTCGCCGCGCTCGGCATCGCCGGCATCCTGCCGCTCGCCGTCGATTCGGCGCTGGTGCTGCTCGAGCTGCTGGTCGCGGTGCTGCAGGCCTACGTCTTTGCCATCTTGACCTGCCTCTATCTCGCCGACGCGCTCCATCTCCATTGAGGCGCGCCGCGAGCCGGCGGCGACATCTTCGCAACCAACCATCAACCCAGAGGACAGACCATGGACGTAGCATCGGCAAAAATGATCGGCGCGGGCCTCGCCTGCGTGGCGCTGGTCGGCGCCGGCATCGGCATCGGCAACGTCTTCGCCGCGCTCATCAACGCGCTGGCGCGCAACCCGGCGGCGCAGGTCACGCCCTTCGCCTTCCTGGGCTTCGCGCTTGCCGAGGCGACCGGCCTCTTCGGCCTCGCCATCGCCTTCCTCATCCTGTTCGTGTTCTGAGGCCGGCGGAACTCGACGGAAACGGCCGGGCCATGCCGCAACTCGACCTCACCACCTTCCCGCCCCAGGTCATCTGGCTGGCGATCAGCTTCATCGTACTCTACCTGCTGATGGCGAAGCTGGGGCTGCCGCGCATCGGCCGGGCGCTGGAGGCGCGGCGCACGCGCATCGAGGGCGACCTCGAGAAGGCGCAGCAGATGAAGGCCGAGGCCGAGGCGGTGATCGCCGCCTATGAGCGCGCCCTCGCCGAGGCGCGCCAGCAGGCGCAGCAGACGCTCAAGGAGACCGCCGACCGGCTCAACGCCGAAGCGGCGGAGCGGCAGCGCAAGCTCGCCGAGCGGCTCGCCGCCGAGACCGGAGCGGCCGAGCGCCGCATCGCCCAGGCGAAGACCGACGCGCTTGCCAACATCCGCGAGGTCGCGGTCGAGGTGGCGCGCGCGGCCGCCGCCCGGCTCGTCGGCGGCGAGGTCGACGCCGGAGCCGCAACCGCGGCGGTCGACGCGGCGTTGCGGGAGCGCTCCTGATGCTGCCCGAATTCATCCGCGATCCCGAATTCTCGGTCGCCATCGCCTTCGTCATCGCCATCGGCTTCGTCGTGCGCAAGGCGGCGCCGATCGTGGCCGCGGCGCTCGACGGGCGCGCCGCCAAGATCAAGGCCGAGCTCGACGAGGCGCGAAAGCTGCGCGAGGACGCGCAGCGCACGCTTGCCGAGTATCAGCGCAAGCAGCGCGACGCGCTCAAGGAGGCCGAGCAGATCATCGCGCTCGCCAGGAGCGAGGCGGAGCGCGCCGCCGCCGAGGCGGCGAGCGAGCTCGAAGCGGCGCTGCAGCGCCGCCAGGCGCTCGCCCTCGAGAGGATCGCGCTCGCCGAGAGAAAGGCCATCGCCGAGGTGCGCAACGCCGCCGTCGACCTCGCCGTCGCCGCGGTGCGGCAGATGCTGGCGCAGCAGCTCGACCGGCAGCGCAAGAGTGCGCTCATCGACACCGCCATCGCCGAGCTGCCGCGGCTCTTGCACTGAGCCGACGCGCGCCGGCGTGACCGGCCTCAGCGGGCGGCGACGGCGATCTCGTGCGCGCCGGTCCAGATCATCTTCAGCGCGACATAGACGATGACGAGCAGCCCGACATAGGCGATCCAGCGATGGCGCAGCAGCAGCGACGCGATGAGCGCCGCGGCGCCGCCCATGAGCAGCACCGAGATCGTCAGCCCGATCGCCAGGATCGCCGGATGCCCGATCGCCGCGCCGGCCACCGCCAGCGCATTGTCGAGCGACATCGAGACGTCAGCGACGATGATCTGTCCCAGCGCGCCGGCGAAGCTCTTGCCGCCGCCTTGCTTCGGCGCGGCGCGGTCCCCGGGCGAGACCTCGCGCCGCAGCTTCCACGCCACCCACAGCAGCAGAATGCCGCCGGCGAGCAGCAGGCCCAGGACGCGCAGCAAGGTGGTGGCGACCAGCGCGAAGATCAGTCGCAGCACGGTGGCGGCGCCGATCCCCAGCCACAAGGCCCACGGCCGCTGCGTCGAGGGCAGCCCGGCGACCGCCAGACCCACGACGATCGCGTTGTCGCCGGAGAGCACGACATTGATCAGCACCACCTGGCCGAGGATCGAGAGCGCCTCGGCGGTCGCATGATCGAACAGGCTGCCCATCGGCTGGTTGCGTCCCTCCGCCGCCATCGCCCGGCGGCGCCCGGTGCGGCAGCCTAGCGACGGCCGCCGCCCGGATTCAACCGATCGAAGCGCGCGCGGCCGCCGCGCGGCGCGGCCGCGCTTTGCTCAGGCGTGGTAGTCGGACGCGACGGTCTCGTCGAATGCCGCCCTTCCGGCGGACATGGCGTTGAAGATCGGCGTCAGGACGATCACCAGCGCCAAATTGAGGATCACCGTATAGAGCGCGGTGTAGCCCGGCAGGGCATAACCCCCGATGTGCAGCACATAGGTGGGCGTCAGGTTCGTCGCGATGGCCATCGCCGTGCCGGCGACGATGCCGACCACCCAGCCGACGAGCAGCGCCCAATCGTTGGGCCAGCGGGTGAAGGCGCCGAGCATCACCGACGGCATCGTCTGGATGATCCAGATGCCGCCGAGGAGCTGCAGGAAGATGGCGTATTGCGTCGGCACGAAGAGGATGAAGATGAGCGCGCCGAGCTTCACGATCAGCGACACCCATTTCGCCATCTGCGCTTCCTGCTTGTCGGTCGGGTTCTTGTTGATGAACTCGCGGTGGATGTTGCGCGTATAGAGGCTGGCCGCGGCGATCGACATGATCGCCGCCGGCACCAGCGCGCCGATGCCGATGGCGGCGAAGGCGATGCCGACGAACCAGGACGGGAAAGCATGGAGGAACAGCGCCGGCACCGCGAAGTTGTTGCCGAACTGCTTGAAGCCGGCCGCGAACTCGGGAAGCGCGCCGACTCCGGCGGCGATGGCGAAGAAGCCGACCAGGGCGAGCAGGCCGAGCATGAAGGAATAGCCGGGCAGAAGCGCCGCGTTGCGGCGGACGGCGTGACCGCTGCTGGCGCTCAGAATTCCCGTCATCGAGTGGGGATAGAGGAAGAGCGCCAGCGCCGAGCCCAAGGCAAGCGTCGCGTAGGCGCCGTAGGCGCCGGTGGTGTTGGGCCCCGGAACCGCCAGCAGCAGCTTCGGCGCCGGCACGGCGGCGAAGATCTTGCCGAAGCCGCCGAGCTCGATCGGGATGACGATCACGGCGGCGAAGGCGGTGACATAGATGAGGATGTCCTTGACGATGGCGATCGAGGCCGGCGCGCGCAGACCGCTCGAATAGGTGAAGGCGGCCAGGATCACGAAGGCGATGATCAGCGGCAAATCGCCCGCAAGCCCCGTCCCCGAGACGCCGAGCGCGCCGATCACCACCTGGAGGCCGACGAGCTGAAGCGCAATGTAAGGCATGGTCGCGACGATGCCGGTGACCGTCACCGCCAGCGCGAGCCAGCGATTGCCGAAGCGGCCGCGCACGAAGTCGCCCGCTGTGATGTACTGATGCTTGTGGCAGACGTGCCAGATGCGCGGAAACACCAGGAACAGCAGCGGATAGACCACGACCGTGTACGGCACCGCGAAGAACGCGACGGCACCGGCGCCGAAGGCGAGCGCCGGAACGGCGATGAAGGTGTAGGCGGTGTAGAGGTCGCCGCCGACGAGGAACCAGGTGACGAGCGTGCCGAAGCGCCGTCCGCCGAGGCCCCATTCGTGCAGCACGTCGAGATCGCCCTGGCGCCATTTCGCGGCTGCGAAGCCCAGCCAGGTGATGAAGGCGAACAGCAGCACGAAGATGATGAGCGCGGTCCAGTTCACGTCCTGCACGACATTCCCCCCACGGATTTGGCTCCGACGCCCGGTTTCGAGCCGAGTGTCGCCGGGCTACGCCTCGGTCGCGAAATAGACGATCGCGGTGAGCACCGCGCCGATGATCACCCACAGCAGCTGATACCAATAGAAGAACGGCATGCCCACCCAAGAAGGTTCGAGCTTGTTGTAGAAGGGCGGCCAGAGAACGGCGACGAACTGGATGATGAAGAGCAGGTACCACCAGCTCCAGCCTCGCCGCTTCGGGCCATTTCCCTGATTCATCGGTTGTTCCCCCCCCCGCAAGAGCTTCTTACCGGCTTCGACGCGGAAAGTCGCCGGTCTGCCGCGGCAAGTCCAAAAGCTTGACGGACATCGCCCGAGCCGCCAGCCGCTGAAACAAAAATTCCATTTTCGGCGCGCCGGGTCAAGTCGCACGAACGCCGCTCCGGGGGGAGTCGCGGTTCGTCTGATCCCGTTTCTCGAAATTGCTGCACCGCACCTTTCGGTTGCCCTTGCTTCACTTGGCCGTTGGCGCAGCCGGCGCGTCTTCTACTACCGGCCCCAACAAGAGGGCGCGCGGCCGCCGGTGCGCCGCAGCCGCCGGCTCAAGCCCTGAGCGCCTGCTCCGCCGGCACATGGTCGAGGCCGAGCGCGGCGGCGACCGCCGGATGGGTGACGCGGCCGGCCGCGATGTTGAGGCCGGCGCCGAGATGCGGATCGTCGCCGAGCGCCTGGCGCCAGCCTTTGTCGGCGAGCGCCAGCACGAAGGGCAAAGTGGCGTTGTTGAGGGCGAAGCTCGAGGTGCGTGCCACCGCCCCCGGCATGTTGGTGACGCAGTAATGGATGACGCCTTCCTCGACATAGGTCGGATCGGCATGGGTGGTGGGCCGGCTGGTCTCGAAGCAACCGCCCTGGTCGATGGAAATGTCGACGAGCACCGAGCCCGGCTTCATCGCCCGCACCAGGGCGCGGCTCACCAGCTTCGGCGCCGCGGCGCCGGGCACCAGCACCGCGCCGATGACGAGATCGGCGGCGAGCACTTCGCGCTCGATCGTCTCCAGGGTCGCGAACAGCGTGTGGAGCTGCGAGCCGAACTGCAGATCGAGCTCGTAGAGCCGCGGCAGCGAGCGGTCGATGACGGTGACGTAGGCCTCCATGCCCATCGCCACGCGGGCGGCGTTGGTGCCGGCGACGCCGCCGCCCAGGATCACCACCTTGGCCGCGGCCACGCCGGGGACGCCGCCGAGCAGGATGCCGAGCCCGCCCTGCTCCTTCTCCAGGCAATGGGCGCCGACCTGGATCGACATGCGACCGGCGACCTCGCTCATCGGCGCCAGCAGCGGCAGCCCGCCGCGCGCATCGGTCACCGTCTCATAGGCGATGCAGATGGCGCCGGAGCGGATCAGCCCCTCGCTCTGCCGCCGGTCGGCGGCGAGGTGGAGATAGGTGAAGAGCACCTGGCCCGGCTTCAGCCGCGCGATCTCGGGCGGCTGCGGCTCCTTCACTTTGACGATCATGTCGGCCGCGGCGAAGATCTCGGCGGCGTCCGCGGCAATGCGCGCCCCGGCGCGGCGATAGGCCTCGTCGTTGAAGCCGATGCCGGCGCCGGCGCCGCTCTCGACCAGCACCTCGTGCCCGTGATGCACCGCCTCGCGCACGCTGCCGGGCAGCAGCCCGACGCGATATTCGTGGGTCTTCACTTCCCTGGGCACGCCGATGAGCATCGCTGCACCGCCTTGTTGCGGAAGCCGCAGCCTAGCAGAGGGGGCCGCCTGCGCTAACCCTGCTCGGCCGCCCCTGTCGTTTCCGCCGCCCACTTGTCATAGTGCGCCGATGCACCGTCGCTCTCTGCTGCTCCTGCCGCCGGCGCTGCTGCTGGCGCGCGCTGCCTTCGCCCACTCCTACAAGCTCGGCGCAATCGAGATCGGCCATCCCTGGGCGCGGCCCTCGGTGACCGGCAAGGCCGCCGTCTTCCTCGCGCTCGCCAACACCGGGCGCGACACCGACCGGCTCGTCGGCGGCAGCACGCCGATCGCCGCCGCGGTGATCCTGCGCGCCGCCGACGGCGAGGCGGTCGACGAGGTCGACCTGCTGCCGCATCGCCCGGTGGCGTTCCGGCCGGGCGGGAAATACATCGCACTCCTCGGCCTCAAGGCGCCGCTGGCGCTCGACGACAGCTTCCCGCTGACCTTGCGCTTCGCCGGCGCCGGCGAGATCACCGTCACCGTCCGGGTCGAGGACGCGCCGGAAGAGGACTGAGCATTACTGACAGGATTTCGCCACCGAGCCGCGGAGGAGAAGAGGATGGCGCGCTCCGCGCGCCGCGATCTCCGTCCCTCCGTGGTGGTCCCTGAGCTAATTCCGGTAGCCCGGATCCTTGGCGTCGAGCAGGCGCAGCAGCGCCGGCCATTCGCGTTCGCCGCACGGGCTGGGCGAGCTCTGGAATTGCTGCGCGGTGTGCTGCACCACATTGTCGGAGAGCCGCGTCAGCTTGCCGCCGGCCGCCATCAGGTCGATCTGGATGCGGCAGGACTGCTCGAGATAGTACATCAGCACGAAGGCTTCCTGAACCGTGCGGCCGGCGGTCAGCAGCCCGTGGTTGCGCAGCACCATGGCCGGCATGTCGCCGAGGTCGCGCACCAGGCGCGAGCGCTCGTCGAGATCGAGCGCGATGCCTTCGTAGTCGTGATAGGCGAGGCGGCCGTAGAACATGGCGGAATGCTGGTTGATGTGCAGCAACCCGTCGGCAAGGCAGGAGACGGCGATGCCGGCGCGGGTATGGGTGTGCAGCACGCAATTGACCTCGGGCTTCGCCATGTGCACGGCGCTGTGAATGACGAAGCCGGCCTTGTTCACGGGATAGCCGGTGTCCGCGACGATGTTGCCGTCGTAATCGATCTTCACCAGGCTCGAGGCGGTGATCTCGTGGAACATCAGCCCGTAGGGGTTGATGAGGAAATGGCCGGGCTCCCCCGGCACGCGTGCCGAGATATGGGTATAGACGAGATCGTCCATGCCGAAATGCGCGATGAGCCGGTAGCAGGCCGCCAGGGCGACGCGCGTCTCGCGCTCGCCGGCGCTGCCGGGCTCGCTGCTCGTCCGCAAGGCGGTGACCTCGGCCATGAGCGTCTCTCCTGTGTCGCTGGTTTTGCCGGCATCCTAGCCCGTGGCCGCGCGGTCGGGGAATGCCGATTCCGCAGGTCTGTCGAGCCGCGCCACGACCTCGTCGGCGAGCGCCAGCGTCGCGGTGAGGCCGGGCGATTCGATGCCGTAAAGGTTGACGAGGCCGGCGACGCCGTGCTCGGCCGGGCCCTGCAGCCGGAAATCCGCGGCGGGCTCGTCGGGTCCGCTGATCTTGGGGCGGATGCCGGCATAGCCGGGTTGCAGCGTGCCGTCGCGCAGCGCCGGCCAATAGCGGCGGATCGCGGCATAGAAGCGCTCGCCGCGGCGGGGATCGACGGTGTAGTCGATGCCGTCGATCCATTCGACGTCGGGCCCGAAGCGCGCCTGGCCGGCGAGATCGAGCGTCAGGTGGACGCCGAGCCCGGCCGCTTCCGGCACGGGATAGATCAGGTGGCGGAAGGGCGAGCGGCCGGCGAGGGTGAAATAGACGCCGCGGCAGAAATAGTCGCGCGGGATCGAGGATGGCGCGATGCCGGCGATGCGGCGCGCGAGGCTCGGCGCATGGATGCCGGCGCTGTTGACGAGCAGGCGGCAGGCAAGTCGCATCGGCTCGGCGCCGCCGATCTCGAGCAGGAAGCCGTCGCCGCCGGCGCGGCCGGAAATCACCGGCGCGCGCAGCACCACCATGCCGCCGGCGGCTTCGAGATCGGCCTCGAGCGCGAGCATGAGGCCATGGCTGTCGACGATCCCGGTCGAGGGCGAGAAATAGGCGCCCACCGCGGCAAGCGCCGGCTCGAGCGCGCCGAGCTCGCTGCTGCCGAGCCATTCGAGGTCGCCGACCCCGTTCGCCGCGGCACGTTGCCGCACGCCGTCGATGACGGCGATCTCCGCCTCGTTGCAGGCGACGATGAGCTTGCCGAGCCGGCGGTGGGCGATGCCGCGCTCGGCGCAATAGGCATAGAGCCGCTGCTTGCCGGCGACGCAGAGCCGCGCCTTGAGGCTGCCCTTGGGGTAGTAGATCCCGGCATGGATGACCTCGCTGTTGCGCGATGAGGTCTCGGAGCCGATCCAGCGCTCCTTCTCCAGCACCATCACCTCGCGCCCGGCGAGCGCCAGCGCGCGCGCTACGGCGAGGCCGACGGCGCCGGCGCCGACCACGACGCACTCGACGGTCTCGGTCATTTCGGCGGCTTCAGCCAGGTTACGTCGTTGTTGTAGAGCGCCACGGTCGAGATACTCATCTTGGCGCTGGCATCCTTCACCTGGCGGCTGTAGACGACGTAGATCAGCGTGTTGTTCTTGCGGTCGTAGATGCGCCGCACCGCCAGCGACTTGAAGATCAGGCTCAAGCGCGACGAGAACACCTCCTCGCCATGCCGGGTCACATCGATGTCGCCGACGGTGATCGGGCCGGTCTGGCGGCAGGCGATCGACGAGTTCGAGGGGTCGATGAACCAGTTCCCCTTGGTCAGCCGGTCGATCAGGCTGCGGTCGAAATGGCTGATATGGCAGGTGACGCCTTGCACCTTGGGATCGGCGATGGCGTCGATCTCGATGCTGTTGCCGGTCCAGTCGTTGCGGAAGCTGCCGACTTCCTCGGCAAGCGCCGGCGCGGCGGCGGCGAGTGCGACGAGAAGAAGGGCGCAGGAAACAGCGAGGCGCATCGGTCGGTCCCCGGAATGATGATGGCGGACGCCACGGTGCCCCGCCGCCTTCTCCCCTGCAAGGGGAGGAGCATCGGGGCGAACGCCACCATGGGAAGTTCCCGGCGGAAGAGCAATTGCCGTTCTGCTCGAAAGATCGGGGCTTCTCCGCTCGGACGATGTTGCATCGCCCCGAAGGATACGGCACGGTGCGACTGTGCCATGACCGAGACCGGCCATATCCTGGTGGTGGACGACCAAAGGGACATCTGCGAACTCGTCCAGCAGTACCTGACGAACGAGGGATACCGGGTCAGCATCGCCACCGACGGCGAGAGCATGCGCAAGGTCATGGCGCAGGATCCGGTCGATCTGGTCATCCTCGATCTGATGCTGCCCGGCGAGGACGGGCTCACCTTGGCGCGCCAGCTGCGCCAGCAATCGACGGTGGGGATCGTCATCCTGACCGGGCGCGGCGAGACCGTCGACCGCATCATCGGGCTCGAAATGGGCGCCGACGATTATCTGGCGAAGCCGTTCCACCCGCGTGAGCTGCTGGCACGGGTGAAGAGCGTGCTGCGCCGCGCCTCGATCCGCGCGCGGGCGGAGCCGGGCCCCGGGGGGCGCGTGCGCTTCGCCGGCTGGCATCTCGATCTCGTGAGCCGCGAGCTGATGTCGCCGGACGGCGCCGAGGTGCGACTGACCACCGGCGAGTTCGACCTGCTCGCCGCCTTCGTCAACAACCCCAACCAGGTGCTGAGCCGCGACCGCCTGCTCGATCTCGCGCGCAACCGCGAGGCCGGCCCCTTCGACCGCACCATCGACGTCCAGGTCGGCCGGCTCCGGCGCAAGCTCGAGCCCGATCCGGCGCGGCCGACGCTGATCAAGACGGTGCGCGGCGCCGGTTACATCTTCACGCCCGCCATCGAGCCGTCCTGAGCGTGGCGACGAACCTCGCTCCGACGCTGCCGCAGACGCGCGCGACCTGGCGAGGGCGGGCCTATCCCTATCTGCTGCTGTCGCTCGCCTCGCTGTTCTGGGCGGGGAACTGGATCGTCGGCCGCGCCGTGCGCGACGCGATGCCGCCGCTGGCGCTGAATTTCTGGCGCTGGGCGGTGGCCGCGCTGCTGCTGGCGCCGGTGGCGCTGCCGCGGCTTGCCGGCAAGGGCGCCGTGCTGCGCCGCCACGCAGGGCTGCTGTTCCTGCTGGGCTTCACCGGCGTCGCGCTGTTCCAGGCGCTGATCTATACCGGCCTGCGCTATACGCCGGCGGTCAACGGCGTGCTGATGAACTCGGCCTCGCCGCTCTTCATCCTGCTCGTCGCCTGGCGGCTCGACGGCGAGCGGGTGACGCCGCGCCAGCTCCTCGGCGTCGCCCTGTCGTTCCTCGGCATCCTCGTCATCATGAATCGCGGCGACCTCGCCGCCTTGCGCGATTTCCGCTTCAATCCCGGCGATCTCGTGGTGCTGGCGGCGATGCCGGTCTGGGGCCTCTACTCGGTGCTGGTGCGGCGCCGCCCGGCCGAGCTCGACGCGCTGGCCCTGGTCTTCCTCATCGCCGTGATCGGCGTCGCCCTGCTCGCCCCGTTCTACGCGCTCGAAGGCATGCTCTTCCCGACGCCGCGTCTCGCCTGGGGCCCCATCGGCGCCGTGCTCTACATCGCCTGCTTCGCGTCGATCGGCGCGTTCTTCTGCTGGAACCGCGGCGTCGAGCTGGTCGGGCCGAGCCGCGCCGGCTTCACCATCCATCTGCTGCCGGCCTTCGGCACCTTGCTCGCGGTGGCGACGCTCGGCGAGAGGGTGCATCTCTTCCATCTCGTCGGCATCGCCACCATCCTCGCGGGCGTCTGGCTCGCCGCCAGCGCGCGGGCGGCGCGATAGGGCGGCGCGCTCACTCCGCCGCCTCGCGCGCCGCGATCGCCTTGCCGTAGCCGCCGCCGCCCGGCGTCTCGATGACGAAGACGTCGCCGGGCGCGACATCGATCGCATGCGTCCCGCCGAAGCGCTCGATGCCGCCGTCGGCGCGCTCCACCCAGTTGCGGCCGAGCGCGCCGGGCGCGCCGCCGGCGAGCCCGTAAGGCGGGACGCGGCGATGGCCGGAGAGGATCGCCGCGGTCGTGGCTTCGCGGAAGCGGATTCGGCGCACGACGCCGTCGCCGCCGCGATGCCGCCCGGCGCCGCCGGAGCCGCGGCGGATGGCGAAGCTCTCGAGCAGCACGGGAAAGCGCCATTCCAGCACCTCGGGATCGGTGAGGCGCGAATTCGTCATGTGGGTGTGGACGGCGTCGGTGCCGTCGAAATCCGGGCCGGCGCCG
>JASHTP010000071.1 GCA_030040495.1 Alphaproteobacteria bacterium | reverse complement strand
AGAAAGGGGCCGAGCGCGAGCAGCACGGCCGGCGCCAGCACGGCGTATCCGCCGCCGCGCAGCGCCGTCCCGAGGGCAATCGGCGCGCCCGACGCCAGGCGGTTGGGCGCGAGCGCCAGAAAGGCGAAGCTCGGCCCGGCGGCGAGCCCCGCCAGCAGCAAAAGGAGCTGCACGCGGTTGCGCACGATCGCGCCGTTCACCGCAGCAGCCCGTGCGATGCGAGGTACTCCGTCGCCACTTGGCGCGCCGCCTCGCCGTTGACGGTGATGCGGGCGTTGAGGCGGCGCAGCACCGTCGCGTCGAGCGAGCGGAAAACCGGGGCAAGGCTGTCGGCGATGACGGGGTACCGCTCGAGGACCGCCGCGCGCACCACCGGCGCCGGGGCATAGACGAGCTGTGCCGCCTTTGGATCCTCGAGCGCGACCAGATCGAGCGCCGACAGCGCCCCGTCGGTGCCGTAGGCCATGGCGGCGTTGACGCCGGAGATCCGCTCCGCCGCGGCGCGCATGGTCACTGCGGTGTCGCCACCCGCCAGGACCAGCAGCTCCGAGGGGCGAAGGTCGAAATCATAGGCGCGCTCGAAGGCGGGAAGCGCCGCCGGGCTCTCCACGAATTCGGCCGACGCGGCGAGCCGCACCCTGCCGCCACCCCGCACCCAGGCGGCGAAATCGGCCATCGTCGCGAGCTGATGGGCGCGCGCCACCGCGTGCGGCACGGCGATGACCCAGCTGTTGTCCGCCGGCGCCGGCGCGAGCCAGATCAGCCCGTGCCGCGCCCGGTCGAGCGAGCGGATCCGCTCGTATCCGGCTCCGGCGCTTTTCCACGCGGGGTCGCCGTCGCTCGAATAGAACAAGGCGCCGTTGCCAGTATATTCGGGATAGATGTCGATCTCGCCGGCGATGATGGCGCTGCGCAGGATGTTGGTCGGGCCAAGCTGGAGCCGGTCGATGGTCCTGATGCCGTCGGCCTCGAGCACGCGCAGGATCATGGCGCCAAGCAGCGCGCTCTCGGCGTCGAGCTTTGAGCCGACGCGCACCGCCTCTTGCGCCGGCGCGGCGCGGCAGACGGGCAGAAGAGCGAGGACGCAGGCGACGAAGCAACCGAGGATCACGTAGCGGCGCATCCCCATTTCCCAGACTGGGCCCTAGGGTGTCCCGCTGCCGCGCGGAACCCAGGCGCGTGCCGTCAAATTGGCGGGCATCTCGGTAATGCCGTAGCCGGCGGCCGCCGGAATGCGCAGCAGCTTGCCTTCCGGCCCTTCGACGAGCTCGGGGCAGACGGTGACGATGGTATCGGCGTGCGCCGCGGCAAGCGCCTGCGCCGTCGTGGCGCTGTGGCCGAGCTTGGCGAGGTTCATGCGCGTGGCGAAGACCAGGGTCACCCGCCGCGCTTCGGATTCGGCGATCGCATGATGCGGAGCGATCCAGACCGTCTCCACCGCTTCGCGCCCGTCATGCGCCGCCACCTGGGCGGGCGGCATCGGCGCCAGGAAGAAATGCGTGTCGAAGCGCTTGGGCGGCCCCACCGGCGTGATCCAGTGGGCGAACGGCACCAGCAGGTCGGTCGCGAGCTCGATCTTGCCGCTGGCGACGAGAGCCGCGAAATCGGGGGCGCGGCCGCCGTACCGCTCGATATCGGCTTCGAGCGCGCCGAGCTCCTCGGTCGAGAGCAGCCGGTCGTCGCCTGCGTGGCGCGCCAGCAGCATGCGGGCCTCTTCGAAGGTCTCGCGCACCGCGGCGACGCGGAAGGCCATCGCCCCTTGGTCGAGGCCCGGCACCGCGCGGCAGCGCGCGAGGATGGCCGGATCGGCGTCGGCCGCATCGACCCGCCCGCCGGGAAACACCAGCGCGCCCGAGGCGAAATCGGAGGCGACGTTGCGCGTCACCATCAGCACCTCGATCCCGCCGGGGCAGTCGCGCAGCAGCAGCACGGTCGAGGCCGGCCGCGGCTCGATCGGCGCGGCGTCGTTCATGGCAGTCTCCTTTTTCCAGCGCGACCATAGTCGCCCGGCGTCAGCGATTCCAGCCCGCACCTGGCGGCGGCGGCTGCGCGGTGCCTCGTGAGGCTGAACAACAGCTTGTGGCCGGAAAGCCGGTCACCGACCATGTCTAGGCCGTCCTTGTTGCAGCAATAGGAGCCGCGGCACCACGCTCACGGGCTTTGCTCGGCGCGCTGGCGGACCACCCGCAATAGGTAGGCCGAGCCCTAATTTTAACCACTTAAATCGTCTCGCAACGCAGCAAGGGTGCTGTATAGTGGCGACCCTTGTTCCAGATAAACGACCAGAGCCTGCAGCGCGCCATGATGAACGATCTTGCCGGCGAGGCGACCGGCGCCGACATCCGCAGCCCGGGTCTCTTGCGCGCCATGCGGGACGGCCTGCGTCGTTTGCTGGTCGCCATGGGAATCTTGCGCCCGACCTTTGCCGAAAAAGTCGACGCTTATCGCCGCGGCACAGCCGAGGAGCGGCGCTACCGGCGTCAGGCGCAACGCTGCGTCGAAGGGATCGAACAGGCGCGAGCGCACTTGCAACGCATGGCGCGCCGTCTGGCGGAAGGCGGCATACCGACGACGGTCAAGCTCTGGCCGGTCGAGTACAGGATCGGGGTCGACCGCAAGGATCGGAAATTCGGCTTCGCCGAGCTGAGCGGCGTGATTGCGCTGTCGATACGGACGCCGGCCGGCCGGCAGATCACATCCCTGCCGATCACGGTCAGCGCGACTCGCGGCCATGTGACCATTCAGCCGAGCATCGCCACGCTGCAGGCGAGCGGGCAGAAGAACGCCGTCGTCGATCTGTTCTTGGAGATCACCACGGCGTCGGGCGACCATGACGAGCGCGTCTTCTGCGACCGGTTCGAGGACGCACTTGCCCAGGCGGTGGCGACGGGTCGCCTGAGCGCCTGATCGCGGGCCCAGGCCTGGCGTCCAGGCCGGTCTAAATCTCGATCTCAAGCCCATCACGTGCGACTTCCCAGCCCGCCGCCTCGACCTCAGCGCGTTCGGCCGATCCCAGACACAGGATCGGGTTGGTGTTGTTGATGTGAATGAAGAGCTTGCGGCCGATGCCGAGCGGCGCGAGCGCCTCCATGGAACCGCCGGGGCCGGAGACGCTGAGATGCCCCATGCGCCGTCCGGTCTTGGCACCGAGGCCGGCGCGGATCATCTCGTCGTCGCGCCACAGCGTCCCGTCGAAGAACAACAGCGGCGCGCCGCGCAGCCGGGCGGCAAGCTCGTCGTCGAGCGCCGCGCAGCCGGGAACGTAGTAGAACCGCTTGCCACTCGCCGGCTCCGCGACCATCAGGCCGATCGTGTCTTCCGAGCGCCGCGCCAGCTCGCGCTCGATCCCGGCATGCTCGAGATAGAGCGCAACCTTGCCCGGCACGCTAAAGGGTTCGACGCTGAGGCCGAGCGGACTTTCGTCGCGCGCGGTCAGCACCGCCGGACGGTCGAGCGCCAGCGGTCGACGAGCGACCGTCTCGCCAGCGAGGACGTTGAAAATGCTGTTGTCGGCGAGCACTTCGAGCACCCGCGGCGTGGCATAAAGCGCGAGCGGCCAGCTCTCGCGCAGGGTCAGAAGCCCGGCCAGCGCGTCGACATCGCCGTTGGTGAGCGCCACGCCGGCAATGGGGCTGTCGCGGCCGGGGCGGCGCGGCTGCAGCGCCGGCGTCGCCAGCACCTGCGCGCGCAGATCGGGCGAGGCGTTGAGCAGCACCCAGCGCTCGCCGTCGGCGCTGACCGCGAGCGAGGCTTGCGTCTGCGCCGGCGCAGCACCGGCCCAAGCGCGCCGGCAGGTCTCGCAATTGCAGTTCCACTGCGGAAAGCCGCCGCCCGCGGCGGCGCCGAGCACGATGAGCCGCATGCCGTTCCTCGCCTGGCTCAGCCGGCCGGCGCCGCCGCCGGGCGGCGCTGGAAGGCGCGCTGCGGATCATAGCCCCAGGCGGCGATCAGAAAGAAGGCCAGCGCCGCGCCCGCCACGGCGGCCGCCGCGACCCAATCGATCTTGCCGTAGAGCGCAAAGCGCACCAACTCGACGCCATAGGTGAAGGGGTTGCAGCGGGCGATGAGGTCGAGCCAGTCCGCGCCGCTTTCGCGCAGGCGCCACAGCGGGTAGAGCGCGGTTGACAGGAAGAACATGGGGAAGATGACGAAATTCATCGTGCCGGCGAAATTCTCGAGCTGACGGATGGTCACCGACAGCGCCAGTCCGAGCGCGCCCAGCATCATCCCCGCGAGAACGAGCGCCGGCAGCACCGTGAGCAGGCCCGAAAGCGGCAGGTCGATGCCGACCAGCAGCGCGACGACGAGGAAGGCATAGGCCTGCAACACCGAAAGCACCACGCCCGACAGCAGCTTGCACAGCAGCAGGTACCAGCGCGGCAGGGGGGCGGTGAGCAGCAGC
>JASHTP010000070.1 GCA_030040495.1 Alphaproteobacteria bacterium | reverse complement strand
CGAAGCGCGAGCTCGGCGTCACCACCAAAGGCACAGTCTTAGGGCTCGGCTGGCTCGTCCTTCGTCCGGCGATTCAGGCTTGCGGCTACGTCGTGGTCGTTGCGTTCATTTTCAGCGTCAGGCTGGGCCCGTCGGCGAGTCATTTCACCTATGTGCTTTACGTGCTGTGCGGCATGGCGCCATGGCAGCTAAGCACGCAGGTCCTTCAGGATTCGCCCTCTCTGATCCGGACGCGGATCGATCTTCTGAAGCAGGTGGTATATCCGCTCGAGATCCTGCCGATCACCGCCATCGTGATCGCGAGCGTCGGGCCGTCGATCCTGCTGGCGATCTATGTTGTGCTTGGCGCGCTCAGCGGGGAACTGCACTGGACCATAATATTCCTCCCGATCCCCACAGCGATTCTGTTGGTCATGCTGCTTAGCAGCGCCTGGGTCCTGATGGTGGTCGGACTGGTTTTCGTCGATCTCCGCGAGATCATGGGTGTGATCTTCGGATTGATCGTCTATATGTCGCCCGTGGTGCTCGCGCAGTCGATGGTCTCCTCCAGAATCTGGCGAGTGATCCAGATCAACCCCCTGTCCCACATCGTCATCTGCTTCCGCGACGTGTTCGAGGGGCAGCTTCATCTCTTGAGCTGGGGCATCTTCTCGGGCATGGCCGCTGTGAGCATGGTTCTCGGGATCGTCGCCTTGACGGGTGCCAAAGGGATTTTCAGCGAGTACGCCTGAAAGCGGCGGCTGCGATGTGCGGCATTGCTGGGATCGTCCGTTTCGATGGGGCCGCCGTGAACGAGGCGGCGCTGCGGCGCATGGCCGCCGCGCTGGCGCATCGCGGCCCGGATGGCGAGGGATTCTATGCGGCAGGGCCGGTCGGCTTCGCGCATCGGCGCTTGGCGATCATCGATCCCGAGGGCGGGCGCCAGCCGATTGTCGACCGCGAAAGCGGCCTGTCGCTCACTTACAATGGCGAGGTCTACAACTTCATCGAGATCCGCCGTGAACTGGGTGAGGCGGCTTTCACCACGGCATCCGACACCGAGGTCGTACTGCGCGCTTGGCGGCGATGGGGCATGGCGGCGCTCGAGCACTTCCGCGGCATGTTCGCCTTTGCCCTCCATGATCCCGGCGAAGGCAAGGTGTTTCTCGTCCGGGACCGGCTGGGCATCAAGCCGCTCTATTATCGTGCCGACCGCGACCGGATCACCTTCGCGTCGGAGCTGGGCGCCCTCGTGTCGGCGGACGGACAAGCCGGGCCGATTGATGATGCCGCCCTCTCGCTCTATCTGCGATACGGCTACGTGCCGACGCCGAGAACCATCTATGCCGGGGTGGAGAAGCTCGAGCCCGGCCATTGCTTGGAGATCGACCTTGCCCGCGGCCGTCTGACCAAGAGCCGCTATTGGCGCCTCGAACCACAAGTGCGGCGGCGTTCCGAGGCGGACTCTCTCGATGAACTCGAAGCGCTGCTGCGCGAAACTGTCGGCCTTTACGTCCGCAGCGACGTCCCGTTTGGCGCCTTTCTCTCCGGCGGCGTCGATTCCAGCACCGTGACCGCGTTGATGAGCGAGGTCCTGAGCGAGCCGGTGCGCAGCTTCTCCATCGGCTTTGCCGAAAGCGAATATTCGGAGCTTGCCTATGCAGAGGAAGCAGCGACGCGGCTGGGCACCCGCCACCACGCCGCCGTGCTCGATCCGACGGTCTCGTTGCCATGGCTGCTGTCGCTCGCCGCGCGCTTCGGCGAGCCCTTTGCCGATTCCTCCTGTCTGCCGACGTGGTACGTGTCGCATCTCGCCGCCGCCGAGGTCAAGATGGTGCTCTCCGGCGATGGCGGCGATGAGCTCTTCGCGGGCTATGCGAGCTATCCCGCCGTCCTGGAGCAGACCCGTGCCGCGCCTCAGCACCCGCTCGCTGCCGCGCTCGCCCAACTCGCCAGACGTGGCGCTTTGCCGGGCCGTTTCGCCGGGCGACGCGCGCACTGGAGCACGGCGCATCATCGGCAGCGCGATGCGTTCTCGGCGGCGGAGCGCGAGGTGCTCACCGGACGGCCACCAACGCCGGTCGACGACGAAGAGATCGCCCTGCCGGCAAGCGTCGACCCCGTCACCCGCTGTCAGCTTCGCGACGTCGGCGCCTATCTTCTCGACGATATCCTGGTGAAGGTCGATCGCATGAGTATGGACAACTCGCTGGAAGTGCGGGTGCCGCTGCTCGATCACAAACTGGTCGAATTCGCCTTTTCGCTCCCGCTCGAGCTGCGGCTGCGCCAGTCCGGGGACCAGGTGGTGGGCAAGTACCTGCTGAAAAAGGCGGCCGAGCGGTTCTTCCCACGCCGCTTTCTCGATCGCCAGAAATGGGGTTTCGGCATCCCGATTCATGCCTGGCTCGGCGGGCCACTTCGGCCGCTGGTTGGGGACCTGCTCGAGACGGGCGCCAAGGACCTTGCGCCGCTAGTGGATCCCGGCTCAGTTCGAGGCATCGTTGCTTCTTATTACGCCGGGGAGCAGGGCCGCGTCGGCCAGATCTGGTGCCTGTTGGCGCTGCGTCTGTGGGCGGATGCCGTTCGAGCCATCCCGCGGGTGGCGGAGCGTGTTGTCGGATGAGCGCAGCCCGGCGGCTCTACGCAATGGTCATGCTGCCGCGTTCTCTCGCCGGCCGGGCCTGGACTTGGGTGCTTTTCCGTTCTGAGCCTCTGCTGTCGCGGCTTCTCGTCCCGGTGAATATCGCGCTGTGCGGCGTCATGCGCGGGAGGGCGATGCCGCGGTCGGTGCTGCACATCTCCTACATGGTCCATGTCCCGTTTCACACGGTGATGTATTTGCGTCATCAGGGAATGCGGGCCGATTATCTCGGGATCGGGGCGAGTTCCCACTGGGAGAAATGCGACTACAATTTCCGCGCCTCGCCGGTGCCTGTTTACCGGCTGATGCAGGAATTCTGGATGTTCTGGCGGGTCGTCGCGCGCTACGAGGTGGTGCATTCGCACTTCATGATCACGCTGACCCAGACCGGATGGGAGCTGCCGCTGCTGAAGCGCATGGGAAGGCGGCTCGTCGTACATTTCCGCGGCTGCGAGGCGCGCGACCGCGCTCGGAACATGGCGCTGCATCCTGACATCAACATCTGTCAGGACTGCGATCATCACCCGCCTATCTGCGAGACCGACAGCGCGCGCCGGCGGCGCGATTGGGCGCGGCGTTTCGGCGACATCTTCCTGGTGACGACGCCGGACATGCTGGACTTCGTGCCGGAGGCGACGCATTTCCCGTTCTTTACGCCGCCGGAAGAGGCATTGCCTGCGGAATCGGCGGGAACAACCGGCGCGGCATCGGAACTCACCATCGTTCACGTCACCAATCAGCCGGGGATCGAAGGCACGCGCGAGATCGAACGGGCGATCAACCGCCTCCGGGCGAAAGGGCGCCGCCTTCGCTTCGAGTGGATTCATGGCCTCTCCCACGATGAGACGCTGGCGGTCATGCAGCAGGCCGATCTCGCCATCGGCAAGATGAAGATGGGGTATTACGCCAACGCCCAGATCGAGGCCATGACGCTCGGCGTCCCCACGATCACCCATGTCCGGCCGGAATTCATGACCGACGAGTTGCGCCGTTCCGGCTTCATCTTTGCGACGCTGCCCACGCTCGAGGCCACGATTGAGTACTATCTCGACCATCCCGAGGAACTAGCCGAAAAGCGCCGGATCGCGCGCCACTCGGTCCTGGCGCTGCACGACAATCAGGCACTTGCCGCCAGGCTTTGCGCGATTTACGACGATCTCGTCGGCGGCGTGCGCGGGCGCGGCCCGGCCGGGACGCTGCAGCCTTCGGCATTCGTCGACAGGAAATCGCCATGCTGAAGGGCAAGTCTGTCGCCCTCGACTCGTTCGTGGACAGCGATCGACCCAAGCTTTACGAGTGGATCAACTCGCCGGACCTCGTGCGGCTCAGCGCGCCGTTTCGTCCGATTCACGCGCCCGCCCACGCGGACTGGTTCGCCGACCTGGCGCGGGACCGGTCGCGGGTAGTCTTCGCGATCCGGACGCTCCCCAGGCGGCGTCTGATCGGCGTCGTGCAGCTGGTCGGTATCGATCAGGTCCACCGCTGCGCCGAAATGATTATCCGCATCGGCGAGCGCAGCGAGCAGGGAAGGGGAAGAGGCGGCGAAGCGCTGCGGCTGTTGCTCGACCATGCGTGGCGAGACCTGAATCTGCATCGGGTGGAAGCGCGTGCGTTCGCGACCAACAAGCGGGCAATTGCTTCCTATACGAAGGTGGGGTTCGCGATCGAGGGTAGGTTGCGCGAAGCGGCGTTCATCGACCGCGCCTGGACCGACGTCATCATCCTTGGGATCGTCAATCCGAGCCCGCGCTGATGCTGGTCGCCATCCATCAGCCCAATTTCCTTCCCTGGCTCGGCTGGTTCGACAAGCTGGCGAGCGCCGACGTCTTCATCCTGCTCGACAATGTTCAGCACCAGCACACCGGCAGCAACTACACCAATCGCGCCCAGATCCTGGTTCAGGGGGAGCCGAGCTGGCTCACGGTGCCGGTCGAGCGGGGCGGCGAGGCGCGCAGCCGCATCGATCGCCTGCGCGTCGCCGGCGCCGGAGCGTGGCGGCGGAAAGTGCGGGCGACGGTGGCGCAATCCTACGCCAGGGCGCCGTTCTTCGCTGAGACGATGGACATCGTCGACGCCATGCTGAGCACCCAGACGGAGCTTCTGTGCGAGATCAACGTGGTAGCCCTTGACGCGATGGTGGCGGCGCTCGGCCTGCCGCGCGAACGCATGGTGCGGGCAAGCAACATCCCGGTCGAGGGCAGCGGCACCGAGCGCCTCGTCGCGCTGGTGCGCACTGTCGGCGGCGGCGCCTATCTCACCGGCCATGGCGCCGGCGGCTATCAGGAGGACGAGAAATTCGCCGCCGCCGGGATCGCCGTATATCGCCAGCGCTATACGCCGATGCCCTATCGGCAATTGCGAACCGGAGTCTTCGTTCCGGGGCTTTCGGCGCTCGATGCTCTGATGAACTGTGGCGCTGACGCCCGATCGCTCATCACCCGCCGCATGGAGATTTTGGCAAGTGGCTGATCGCGGCATGCGCATTCTCGTCACCGGCGCGACCGGCTTCCTCGGCTCCCGGCTAGTGGTGCATCTTGCCCGCTCGCACGAAATCTGGGCCGTGACGCGGCGGCTTTCCTTGTCGGAGCTGCCGCAAGTTCGTTGGCTCAGGCAGGATCTCGCCGCCGACGCCTGGGACGTGGAGTTGCCTCGGGAGATCGACGCGATCATTCACCTGGCGCAGTCGCCGAATTTCCGGAATTTTCCCGAGAGCGCAGGCGAGATCTACGCAGTTGCCGCCGGCACGACGATGCGACTACTGGACTGGGGTGCCCGCGCACATGCCAGGCACTTCATCCTCACCTCGACCGGCGGGCTCTACGGTACCAGCGAACGGCCCGTGCGCGAGAGCGATCCGCTGCCGGAGATGCGCAACCAGCTCGGCTTCTATTTTGCAGCCAAGCGCGCGAGCGAGCTGCTGGCGATGCAATATGCCGGCGAGATCAATACTGCGATCCTGAGGTGCTTCTTCCTCTACGGCTCGACCCAGGCGTCGCAGATGCTGATGCCCCGGCTCGTCGGCAACATCCGCGAGCGGCGGCCGGTCCATCTCCAGGGCGAAGATGGCATCCGCATCAATCCCATCCATGTCGACGACGCAGTGCGCGCGATCGAGCGCTGCCTCGATCTCACCGAAAGCCGCGTCTTCAACATCGCCGGCCCGCAGGTCGCGACCTTGCGCGAGATCGCGGAGGTGATCGGCCGCCGCCTCGGCCGCGAGCCCGTGTTCGCCATCGACCGGACCGTCGCGCCCAACCATCTCGTGGCGGATATCCAGCGCATGTCCGGCGCGCTCGGGCCGCCCAAGATCGCCATCGAAGCCGGGATCGCCGAGCTCTGCGGAGATAGGGCACTGTGAGCGCCGACGATTTCACGCGCGCACGCTATCGCGAGATATTGGGTGCCGGGCGCGGCGCCGGCTACCGCTTCGCCGGCTTCGGCGAGATTGCGGCGCTGAAGCAGGCGGAGGACAAGGTCTGCCTGCTGCGCCATGACTGCGACAACGATCTTGTCGCCGCGGCGCGGATGGCCGAGATCGAGGCCGAAACGGGCATAAGGAGCACATATTTCGTTATGCTGCGCTCGGCCATGTACAATCTCCTGGCGCCGAACAACGCTGCGCTCATCCGTCGCATCCTGTCGCTGGGCCATTGGCTCGGCTTGCATTTCGACGAATCCGTCGTCGCGGACAGGTCCGATGCAGACGTTGCAGTTGCCGTGGAACGCGAGCGCGACATCCTGCGCGCCGAATTCGGGGGCGAGGTCGATGCCGTGTCCTTCCATCAGCCCGGTGGCCGGGTTCTGGAAGGGCGGCTGCGGCTCGGTTGCGTCAACACCTATG
>JASHTP010000069.1 GCA_030040495.1 Alphaproteobacteria bacterium | reverse complement strand
TTCCCGAAAATCTCCTACATCAGGTATTTCGAGCCCTGGGGCTGGGTCATCGGCACCGGCATCTATCTCGACGATGTCGACGCGGCCTTCGCCCGCCAGGTCCGCAATCAGCTGATCCTCGGCATCATCGTGCTGCTGATCGTGTCGCTGGCGGCCTGGCGAATCGCACGATCGGTCGCCCGGCCGCTGCTGTCTCTCGCCGAGGTCACCGATCGCATCGGCGAAGGCGATCACGACGTCCATGTCCCGGCCACCGGGCGCGCCGACGAAATCGGCGTGCTGGCGCGCTCCGTCGAGATCCTGCGCGAGGAGGCCAAATCGGCCGAACGGCTCAGGCGCGAAAGGGAGGCCGAGCTGGTCGTCAAGGAGCAGGCGGCGAAGGTGCAGGCCAGCCTGGTCGAAGAGTTCAATTCCAAGATCGTCGAGGTGGTCGGCAGGGTCATCGCCGATACCGCGGCGCTCGAAGCAAACGCTCAAGGCATGTCCACCGTGGCGGACCGGACGGGACATCAGGCCACGGCCGCGGCGGATGCCGGCGAACAGGCCGACGCCAATGTCCAGACCGTTGCCGCAGCCTCGGAAGAACTGGCCGCGTCGAGCCGTGAAATCGGCTCGCAGGTGCAGCGCGCCAGCGGCATCGCACAGAGCGCCGCCGCCGAGGCGGCGACCACCGACCAGCTGGTGCGTGGATTGGCCGATGCCGCCGGCAAGATCGGCGACGTGGTCAATCTCATCAACGACATCGCCAGTCAGACCAATCTTCTCGCGCTCAATGCGACGATCGAGGCGGCGCGCGCCGGGGAGGCGGGCAAAGGCTTCGCGGTGGTGGCCAACGAGGTCAAGCATCTGGCCAGCCAGACCGCAAAGGCCACGGACGAGATCTCCGACCACATCAAGTCCGTGCAGGGGCAAACGAAGAACGCGGTCACCGCCATCAGCGGCATCACGACGACCATCCAGAAGCTGGACGAGGCCTCGACAGCCATTGCGTCGGCCGTCGAAGAGCAGGGTGCGGCCACCCAAGAGATCACCCGCAACATCCAGTCGGCCACGTCGCGGACCGGCGAGGTGTCGCGAAACGTCGTCGGGGTCAGCAACGGCGCCAAGGAAACCAGCGCCATGGCGCAGAGCGTGTTCGAGGCCGCCCGCGATCTGGCCCGCCAGGCGGAATCGATGCGGGCCGTCGCCGACAATTTCCTGGTTCGCCTGCAAAGCGGCGGAGCCACCTTGGAGTGGGGACCGTCATGGCTCACCGGCAACGCCGCCATCGACGCCGACCACAAGATGCTGGTGCAGTATGTCAACGAATTGAACCAGGCGATGCTCGAAGGCAAAGGGCGCGATGTCGCCTCCGACACGCTCGCCAAGCTCGTTCAATATACGCACGACCATTTCGGCCGCGAAGAGGCCATCTGGCGGCAGGGCGGCCTGAAGAGCCTGGACCAGCATCAGAAGACGCATGCCGGCCTGATCGACAAGGTCGAGCAGTTCCAACGCGAATTCGTCGCCGGCAAAGCCACGCTGACGGCAGATTTGATGTCCTTCCTGCGAGAATGGCTGATCAACCACGTCTTCAAGACCGACAAGGCCGGGGTCAAGGAGATCTCCGCCGTGCAGGACCAGAGCGCCAGGGCCCGGGAACCGGCGAGCCGGGCGGCAGGGTAGGCGGGGGCGGCCGGGCCGGGCCGTACCTTAAGCTAGCCCGCACCGGGCGGGCCGAGGCTGGCCCGCACGGCGCGGGCTTCCGCGGTTGCTTCGCAACCGCTGGCGCCCGCCGGCGACGACGCTGACGCGTCGCGCTGACGCTGGCGCGTCGCGCGGGGGCTCGGCTATGCTGCGGTCCCACCGATGTCGCGCTCTCTCCCGCCGTTCCAGCTCACCCGCGAGGCCGTCCTCGGCGATCGCATCCGCGCCCTGGTGCAGGCGGCCGATCCGGAGCTGCGGCTGCTCACCCCCGAAGAGCATCGCGTCTCGATCGCGGGCCTGCTCCAGAACCGGCCGGACGCCGGCGATGTCTGGCTCTTCGCCTATGGCTCGCTGATCTGGAACCCGCTCATCCATTTCGTCGAGAAGCGGGTCGGCACGGTCAAGGGCTATCACCGCTGCTTCTGCCTGTGGTCGCGCACCGGGCGCGGCACCGCGGCGAAGCCCGGCCTCACCCTCGGCCTCGAGCGCGGCGGCTCCTGCCGCGGCGTCGCCTATCGCATCGAGGAGGGGCAGGCGGCGCACGAGCTCGAGATCGTGTGGCGGCGCGAGATGCTGACCGGCGCCTATGCGCCGCGCTGGCTCAAGCTCGAGACGGCGCAGGGGCCGCTCCACGCCATCGCCTTCCTGATCAACCGCGCCCATACGCGCTATGCCGGGCGGCTCCCGGAGGAGAAGATCGTCGCGGCGATCGCCGAGGCGCACGGGCCGCTCGGTCCCTGCGCCACCTATCTCTTCAACACCGTGGCGCATCTCGACGAGCTCGGCATCGGCGACGAGCGGCTGCGGCGCCTGCGCGACCAGGTGGCGAAGAAGGTCGGGCCGCCGGAGGGGTAGCGGGCGCCAGGTCTTTAGCGCAAAGGACGCGGTCCCTGGGTCGCCGCTTGCGCGCGCGTGAGGGAATTCTGCGTCCAGGCTGGATCAATGACGTGTTGGGGTGGACGGCCCCCGAACGGCATCGATGTGCCAAGCTGGGTCGTTGCGGACCAGCTGAAGGAGGCCGTCCATGAACGAGGTTATCAGGATTGGGGTGGACACGTCCAAGTCGGT
>JASHTP010000068.1 GCA_030040495.1 Alphaproteobacteria bacterium | reverse complement strand
CGCGCCGACGCCGCGCGCCAGGAGGCGACGAGGAGCGCGCCGTCGCTCCGTCCCGCGCCGGCGCTCACCGCCGTCGCCACCCACGAGACGAGCGTGTCGCGGTCGCGCACCAGGCCGCTCTCGACCGCCTGTTCGAGCCCGTGGCTGTAGCTGAAGGCGCCGAGCGGATAGCTCGGCGACAGCCAGGTCATCAGGCGATAGAGCGCCGCCTCAGTGGTCATGGCCGTGCTCGCGCTCGCCGTGATAGGCGCCGCGTTCGGGCGAGAACGGCGCCTCGACCCGCCGCAGCGCGGCGCCCAGCCCTTCGAGCATGGCGGCGATGACGTGGTCGTCGCGGATCAGGATGCGCTGGGGTTCGATCTGCGCCGGCAGATGGCGGTTGCCGAGATGCCAGGCGAGCCGCAGCAGCAGCCCCGGGCTCGCCGCCGTCACTTCGATGAGCGCCTCCGGCGCCGCCTTCACCCGGAGCCAGCTGCCGTCGGAGAGCGCGAGCCCGTCGCCCTCCTCGAGCACGTCCGCGCGCGGCAGGTCGAGGAGGAAGGGCTCGCCGGCGTCGGTGACGAGCCTGAGGCGCCGGCGGTGACGCTCGTCATAGGCGAGCGTCACGGTGCCGCGCGCCTCGGCGCTCGGCCATCGCCCCGCCCGCTCGACCTGCGCGGCGCGGAGCATGGTCAGAAGAGGAAATAGCGCTGCGCCATGGGCAGCACCTTGGCCGGCTCGCAGGTCAGGAGCTCGCCGTCGGCGCGCACCTCGTAGGTTTCGGGATCGACTTCCATGCGCGGCGTCCGGTCGTTCAGCACCATGCTCTTCTTGGAGATGCCGCCGCGCGTGTTCTCGACCGCGAGCAGCGGCTTCGCGAGGCCGAGCCGCACGGCGAGGCCGGCGGCGATTCCGGCGGCGCTGACGAAGGTGACGGCGCTCGCCGCGACATTGCCGCCGAAAGCGGCGAACATCGGCCGGTAATGCACCGGCTGCGGCGTCGGGATCGAAGCGTTGGGATCGCCCATCGGCGCCGCGGCGATGCTGCCGCATTTCAGGACCAGGTCCGGCTTGACGCCGAAGAAGGCGGGCGACCAGATCACGAGATCGGCGAGCTTGCCGGGCTCGACCGAGCCGACATGCCGGGCGATGCCCTGAGCGATCGCCGGGTTGATGGTGTATTTCGCGACATAGCGCCGCGCGCGCAGATTGTCGTTGTCGCCGGTCTCCTCGGCGAGCCGGCCGCGCTGGCGCTTCATCTTGTCGGCGGTCTGCCAGGTGCGGATGACCACCTCGCCGACGCGGCCCATCGCCTGGCTGTCGGAGGAGATCATCGAGAAGGCGCCGAGATCGTGCAGGATGTCCTCGGCGGCGATGGTCTCCTTGCGGATACGGCTTTCGGCGAAGGCGACGTCCTCGGGGATCCGGCCGTCGAGATGATGGCACACCATCAGCATGTCGAGATGCTCGTCGAGCGTGTTGACGGTGTAGGGCCGCGTCGGGTTGGTCGAGGAAGGCAGCACGTTCGCCTCGCCGCAGACGCGGATGATGTCCGGCGCGTGGCCGCCGCCGGCGCCTTCGGTGTGGAAGGCGTGGATGGTGCGGCCCTTGAAGGCGGCGATGCTGTCCTCGACGAAGCCGGATTCGTTGAGCGTGTCGGTGTGGATCGCCACCTGCACGTCGTAGCGGTCGGCGACGGCGAGACAATTGTCGATCGCCGCCGGCGTCGTGCCCCAATCCTCGTGCAGCTTCATGGCGCAGGCGCCGGCCTCGATCTGCTCGACCAGCGCCTGCGGCAAGGCGGCGTTGCCCTTGGCGAAGAAGCCGAGATTCATCGGAAAAGCCTCCGCCGCCTGCAGCATGCGCGCGATGTGCCAGGGGCCGGGCGTGCAAGTGGTGGCGGCGGTCCCGGCGGCAGGGCCGGTGCCGCCGCCCATCATGGTGGTGACGCCGGAATAGAGCGCCTCCTCGATCTGCTGCGGGCAGATCAGATGGATATGCGCGTCGATGCCGCCGGCGGTGACGATCTTCCCCTCACCGGCGATCGCCTCGGTGCCGGGGCCGATGACGATGTCGACGCCCGGCTGCACGTCGGGATTGCCGGCCTTGCCGATGGCGGCGATGCGGCCGTCCCTGAGGCCGATATCGGCCTTGACGATGCCCCAGTGATCGAGAATGAGCGCGTTGGTGATGACGGTGTCGACCGCTCCTTCGGCGCGGCCGAGCTGGCTCTGGCCCATGCCGTCGCGGATCACCTTGCCGCCGCCGAACTTCACCTCCTCGCCATAGAGCGTGCGGTCCTGCTCGACTTCGATGAAAAGCTCGGTGTCGGCGAGCCGCACGCGGTCGCCGACGGTCGGGCCGAACATGCCGGCATAGGCGGCGCGGCTCAAACGGACGCTCATGGCGCGCCTCCGAGCGGGCCGCTCACCTTGTTGTTGAAGCCGTGGACGATGCGCGCCCCGGCATAGGCAATGAGCCGCACGCGGCGCGTCTGGCCCGGCTCGAAGCGCACCGCGGTGCCGGCGGGAATGTCGAGACGGCAGCCCCGCGCCTTGGCGCGGTCGAAATCGAGCGCCGCGTTGGTCTCGAAGAAATGATAGTGCGAGCCGACCTGGATCGGCCGGTCGCCGCGGTTGGCGACCTCGAGCTCGATGGCCGGCCGGCCGGCATTGAGCTCGATCTCGCCGCCCGCCGTGAGGATTTCCCCGGGGATCATGGCGCCCTCACCGGATCGGCTGGTGGACGGTGGCGAGCTTGGTGCCGTCGGGAAAAGTCGCCTCGACCTGGATCTCGTGGATCATCTCGGCAACTCCCTCCATCACCTGCGCGCGCTTCAGCACCCCGGCGCCGTCGCGCATCAGGTCCGCCACCGACCTGCCGTCGCGCGCGCCCTCGACGACATAATCGGTGATGAGCGCCACCGCTTCGGGATGGTTGAGCTTGACGCCGCGGTCGAGCCGCTTGCGCGCCACGATCGCCGCCATGGCGACGAGCAGCTTGTCCTTTTCGCGTGGCGTCAGGTTCATGCCTTCCCCCTCAACCGTGCCAGAGCCGCGGCAGCGCCGCGGGCAGCCCGCCGGCCGCATGCCGCAGCTGCCGGAGATACTGCGCGAGAGCGAGCCGCACCGCATCGGCACGCGCGCCCAGGAAGCGCGCCAGCAGCACGCCGTTCACCAGCGTCGCGGCGCCGTCGCCCGCTTCGGCGAGCGCGCGCGCCAGCGGCAGGTGCGAAGCGGCGTCCGCGCCGACATAGAGCGCGGTGGCGAGCGCGGCAGCACCGCCGAATCCCGTCGGCGAAGCGAGCATCGCGCCGACATCGCCGTCGAGGCGGAGCGCGTCGGCCCAGACCAGGCGGCCGGCGACGCGCACGCGCCAGGCCTCATGCAGCAGCCCCCGGGCGAAGCGCTCGCCGCGCGCCGCGCGGCCGAACACCAGCGTCTCGGCGGCGATCAGCCGCGCGCCCGGCGCGAGCTCGGCCTCGACGCGGCGGACGAGCCGGGCGCGGTCGAAGAGGATGGTCTCCTGCGGCAGGAACTCGAGCCAGCCGCCCGCCTCCGCCGCGAGCGCCACCGCGATCTCGGCGGCGGGGCCGAGCGAGCGGTAGATCTTCTCGGCGGCGGCGGTGGTGGCGAGCGCCCTCGCTCCGGCCTCGACGCGGAAAGAGAGGCGGAGCCGGTCGCCGCCGGCGAGCCCGCCCGAGGTGGTGAGCAGCGCCGCAATCGGCAGATCGCCGGGCTCGGGCTCGGGAAAGAGGACGCGGCAGGGGGCGCGCTGATAGAGCGTCGCGAGGCCGTCGCGGCCGAAGACGATGTCGGCCGCGCCGTCGCCGCGCTCGAAGCGCGGGTTCGGATCAGCTCTCGGCGTGGGCACCTCATACCGTGAGGTAGCGGCGGACATCGCTCTCCACCATGTGGTCGGAGTCGCCCGACAATACCACCTCTCCGCGCTCCATGACGACATAGCGTTGGGCGAGCGCGCGGGCGAACTCGAAATACTGCTCGACCAGCAGGATGGCCATGTCGCCGCGCGCGGCGAGCGCGCGGATGACGCGCTCGATCTCCTTGATGATCGAGGGCTGGATGCCCTCGGTCGGCTCGTCGAGGATGAGCAGCCGCGGCCTGGTGACGAGGGCGCGGGCGATGGCGAGCTGCTGCTGCTGCCCGCCCGAAAGGTCGCCGCCGCGCCGGCGCCTCATGTCGCGCAGCACCGGGAACAGCGTGAAGATGTCGTCGGAGATGCGCCGCTCCCGCCGCGGCAGCGGGGCGAGGCCGGTCTCGAGATTCTCCTCGACGGTGAGCCGCGGGAAGATCTCGCGCCCCTGCGGCACCAGCGCCAGGCCGCGGCGCGCCCGCTCGTGCGGCCTGAGCCGCGTGATGTCCTCGCCCTCCCACAGGATGCGCCCACCGCGGATCGGCTGCAGCCCCATCACCGCGCGCATCAGACTGGTCTTGCCGACGCCGTTGCGCCCGAGCACGCAGGTGACGGCGCCTTTCTCCGCCACCACGCTGACATGGCGCAGGATGTGGCTCGCGCCGTAGTAGAGCTCGACATTCTCCGCGGCGAGCACGGTCAGCGTCCCAGATACACGTCGATGACCGCCGGCTGGCTCTGCACATGGTCGATCGAGCCGTCGGCGAGGACCGCACCTTCGTGCAGCACGGTGACGCGGGTGGCAAGGCTGCGCACGAACTCCATGTCGTGCTCGACGACGACCACCGTATGCGAGCCCTTGAGCGACAGCACCAGCGCCGCCGTCGCCTCGGTCTCGCGGTCGGTCATGCCGGCGACGGGCTCGTCGAGCAGCAGCAGGCGCTGGTCCTGGATCAGCAGCATGCCGATCTCGAGCCACTGCTTCTGGCCGTGGCTGAGCGCCCCGGCGATGGTGCGCTCGCGGCCGGCGAGGCCGATCCGGCGGATCATGTCCTCGATCCCGTCGCGCTCGGCGCCGGCGAGCCGCGCACCGAGCGTGCGCAGGATGCCGCGCGGCGACTTCCGCGCCAGCTCCAGATTCTGGAAGACGGTGAGATTCTCGAAGACGGTCGGCTTCTGGAACTTGCGGCCGATGCCGAGATTGGCGATCGACGCCTCGTCGAGCCGCGTCAGATCGTGGCTGCCGTCGAACAGCACGGTGCCGGTATCGGGCCGCGTCTTGCCGGTGATGACGTCCATCATCGTCGTCTTGCCGGCGCCGTTGGGGCCGATCACCGAGCGGATCTCGCCGCGATCGACCAGCAGCGACAGGTCGTTGAGCGCCTTGAAGCCGTCGAAGCTGACGCTGACGCCGTCGAGATAGAGCAGCGGCGTCTGCGCGGTATCGGTCATGGCGCCCGCTCCTCGCCGGCGAGCGGCGCCGCCGGCCGGCGCCGCAGCACGGTGCCGAGCATGGAAGGCAGGCCGAGAACGCCCTTGGGCAGCGCCAGGGTGACGAAGATGAAGAGCCCGCCGAGCACGAAGAGCCAGGCCTCGGGGATCGAGCCGGTGAGCCAGGTCTTGGCGAAATTGACAAGGACGGCGCCGAGGATCGGGCCGAGCAGCGTGCCGCGGCCGCCGACCGCGACCCAGATGGCGATCTCGATGGAATTGCCGGGCGAGAACTCGCTGGGATTGATGATGCCGACCTGCGGCACGTAAAGCGCGCCGGCGATGCCGGCGATGATGGCGGAGACGGTGAAGGCGAAGAGCTTGGCGTGGTCGACGGAATATCCCAGGAAGCGCACTCGGCTCTCGGCGTCGCGCAGCGCCAGCAGCAGCCGGCCGAGCTTCGAGCCGGTGATCAGGCGGCAGGCGAGATAGCCCAGCCCCAGCGTCACCATCGAGGCGACGTAGAGGCCGCGCCGCGTCGACGCCGCGTGCAGGTCGAAGCCGAGCAGGTCCTTGAAGTCGGTGAGGCCGTTGTTGCCGCCGAAGCCCATGTCGTTGCGGAAGAAGGCGAGCCAGAGCGCGTAGGTCATCGCCTGGGTGATGATCGAGAGATAGACGCCGGTGACCCGCGAGCGGAAGGCGAACCAGCCGAACACCAGCGCGAGCAGCCCCGGCACCAGCACGACCATGAGCGCGGCGAAGGCGAAATGGTCGAAGCCCCACCAGTACCAGGGCAGCGCCTTCCAATTGAGGAACACCATGAAGTCCGGCAGCAGCGGGTTGCGGTAGACGCCGCGCGCGCCGATCTCGCGCATCAGGTACATGCCCATGGCGTAGCCGCCGAGCGCGAAGAACGCGCCGTGGCCGAGGCTCAGGATGCCGGCATAGCCCCAGATCAGATCGAGCGCCAAGGCCAGCAGCGCGTAGCAGGCGTATTTGCCGAACAGCGGCACGAGATAGTCGGGAAGGTGCAGCGCCGAACCGCTTGGCAGCGCGTTCAGCACCGGCACGGCGACGGTCAGCGCCGCGCCGACGGCAAGCAGCCATGTCCAGCCGCGCGGCGCCAGCAGGCTCGGCGTGCGGGGCATCGCTCAGCTCTCCGCCACTCGGCCCTTCAGCGCGAAGAGGCCGCGCGGGCGCTTCTGGATGAACAGGATGATCGCCACCAGCACCACCACCTTGCCGAGCACGGCGCCGGCGACGGGTTCGAGCAGCTTGTTGACGATGCCCAGGGTCATGGCGCCGGCGAGCGTGCCGAGCAGGCTGCCGACGCCGCCGAACACCACCACCATGAAGCTGTCGACGATGTAGATGCCGCCGAGATTGGGGCTGACATTGCCGATCTGCGACAGCGCCACGCCGGCGATGCCGGCGATGCCGGAGCCGAGCCCGAAGGTGAGCGCGTCGACCCGCGCGGTGGGAATGCCCATCGCCGCCGCCATGTCGCGGTTCTGCGTCACCGCACGCATGTGGAGGCCGAACCGGGTCCGCCGCAGCACCAGCGCCAGCAGCCCCAGGACGACGAAGCAGAAGGCCATGATGACGAGGCGGTTCCAGGTGAGGAACACGCCGCCGGGCAGGCTGATGCCGCCGGTCATCCAGGCCGGGTTCCCCACCTCCTTGTTGGGCGCGCCGAAGATGGTGCGCACGAGCTGTTGCAGGACGAGGCTCACCCCCCAGGTGGCGAGCAGGGTCTCGAGCGGGCGGCCGTAGAGGAAGCGGATGATGCCGCGCTCGAGCGCGACGCCGACCAGGGCGGTGACGACGAAGGCCACCGGCACGGCGGCGACGAGATAGGCGTCGAGCCATTGCGGCGGCAGGAAGGCGCCGAACAATTGCTGCACCACGTAGGTGGCATAGGCGCCGAGCATGATCATCTCGCCATGCGCCATGTTGATGACCCCCATCACGCCGAAGGTGATGGCAAGCCCGATCGCCGCCAGCAGCAGGATGCTGCCGAGGCTCAGTCCCTCGAACAGGGTGGCGGCGAAGCCGATGATGCGGATGCGCTGGGCGATGGCGTGAAGCTCGGCGTCGAGCGCCTTCTCCACGGCGGGATCGAGGTTGCTGGCGTTGCGGCGCTCGGCGAGCAGATTGTAGATCTCGGGGCTGGTCGAATCGGAGAGCGTGGCGATGGCGGCGAGCTGTTCGCTCTTGTCGGTGCTGGAGAGCTGCGCCGCGGCCAGCGCCTTGCGCAGCGTGCCGCGCACCTCGTCGTCCTGCTCGGCCGCCAGCGCCTTTTTGAGGCCGGGAATGCGGCCCGGCGCCGGGTGCTTCAGCGCGTCGTTCGCCGCGCGCTGGCGGTCCTCGCGCCGCGGGCTGAACAGCATGAGGCCGGCCAAGGCGGATTCGACGTCGCTGCGCAGCGAGTTGTTGACCATCACCTGGTCGACGGCGTCACTGGTGACGGTGCCGAGCGACTTGCCGTCGATCGGGTCGGTGAGCGCGTAGCCGTCGCCGCTCTCGACGGCAATGACCACCTTGTGGTCGCTGGTGGTGTAGAGCCCGTCGCTCGACAGCGCCTCGAGCACGCGCACCGCGCGGGGATCGCCGAGCGCGCCAAGCGCGCGGATCGCCGCCGCCTTGGCGTCGAAATCGTCGGATGCGAGCTGGGCGAGGAGCGTCTGGAAATCGTCGGCGGCGTGCGCCGCGCCGCAGAGCGGCGCCAGCGCCAGCAGCACCAGCAGGAAGAAACGTATGACACGCATCATCAGGACCAATCCCCCGAGATTGGTCGGCCGGACGCGGCGATCGGGGTTGCCACGTCCGGCCGTCTTCACCCTAGTTCGCGTAGGCCTTGTACTTGGGCTCGGTACAATTCCCGCAAACCCAGGGGAAGGTCCAATCCGCAACCTTGCCCTTGTCCTCGGCGAGGTAGGGGCTCCAGGCATCGGCCTTGATCGTGCGCTTGGTCTTCCAGACGACGTCGAATTGGCCGTCCGGACGGATTTCGCCGATCATCACCGGCTTCGACAGATGGTGGTTGGTGTTCATCACCACGGTGAAGCCCGACGGCGCCTTCACCGTCTGCCCGTACATCGCCTGCCGCACCGCGTCGACGTCGGTGGTGCCCGCCTGCAGCACCGCCTGCGTCCACATCTTGAAGCCGATATAGGTCGCCTCCATCGGGTCGTTGGTCACCCGCTTGTCGTCCTTGATGAAGGTGTGCCACTGCTTGATGAAGGCAGCGTTGGTCGGGTTCTTCACCGATTCGAAGTAGTTCCAGGCGGCGAGATGGCCCACCAGGTTCTTCGTGTCGATGCCGGAGAGCTCCTGCTCGCCGACCGAGAACGCCACCACCGGGATGTCGGTCGCCTTGACGCCCTGGTTGGCGAGCTCTTTGTAGAAAGGCACGTTGGCGTCGCCATTGATGGTCGAGACCACCGCGGTCTTCTTGCCGGCCGAGGCAAACTTCTTGATCGCCGCCACCTCGGTCTGCCAGTCGGAGAAGCCGAAGGGCGTGTAGTTCTCCATGATGTCGGCGTCGCTGACCCCCTTGCTGTGCAGGAAGGCGCGCAGGATCTTGTTGGTGGTGCGCGGATAGACGTAGTCGGTGCCCTCGAGCACCCAGCGCTTCGCCTCGCCGCCTTCCTTGCTCATCAGATACTCGACCGCCGGGATCGCCTGCTGGTTGGGCGCGGCGCCGGTGTAGAAGACGTTGTTCGAGCTCTCTTCGCCTTCATACTGGACGGGATAGAACAGCAACCCGTTCAGCTCCTCGAACACCGGCAGGACCGACTTGCGCGACACCGAGGTCCAGCAGCCGAACACCACCGCGACCTTATCCTTCTCCAGCAGCTCCCGCGCCTTTTCGGCGAAGAGCGGCCAGTTCGATGCGGGGTCGACGACCACGGCCTCGACCTTCTTGCCGAGCAGCCCTCCGTGCTTATTGAGGTCGTCCACCATCATCAGCACGGTGTCCTTCAGGGTGCTCTCGCTGATCGCCATCGTCCCGGACAACGAATGCAACACCCCTATCTTGATCACGTCGTCGGCCTGCGCGGGCGCGAACGGCGCCGTCCCCAGCACGGTGCCGGCCAGGACAAGCGCTTTGGCAATGTTCCGCAATCTCATCGAGCCTCCCCATTCGTAGTTGGGCAGGACGGAAGTCATGCCCCGAAGGCGCGATGGCAAGAAACGGGCCAAGAGCCCCGATGCCTTGCGACTCAACGGTTTCGTCGACGTGAACGCAATCGCCGCGAGGCGCGCCGGCAAGCGCTACGAACGTGCTTGATCGTTTTTTGCGCAGGCGTGCCCGGTAAACCGGCGCCCAGCCCGCTGCCACATCTATGG
>JASHTP010000067.1 GCA_030040495.1 Alphaproteobacteria bacterium | reverse complement strand
ACCTGGTGGGAGCGGCGAACCGCGCCGATATCCGCCGCCTGCGCCAGCTCGAGCAAGAGAATGGCGAGCTGCTGGCCAAGGTGGCGCGCCAGCAGACGCAGCTCCGCGACGCCGTGGTCGCGCGCGACGCGAAGATCCGCGAGCTTGCCGCGGCGCTGTCGTCGCGGCTGGCGGCGGAGGCCCGGGCCGACGCGCAGGACGAGCCCCCGACACGGGCGGCCGCTCTCGCCACGCTGGTCGCCAGCTTGGAGCGGCGGCTCGCGGCGGAGACGGGCCGCCGCGAGCGCGTCGAGCGGCGCCTGGAGCAGAGCGCCGCGGCGCGAAGAGACGCCGAGGAGACCTGCCGCCAGGCATTGGGCGAGCGGGACGCGCTCGGCGCGGAGCTGGCGATCGCCGAGGAGACCCTGGCGTCGCTGGTCGAGGAGGGAGACGAGGCGCGCGTCCTCGACCTTAGCGGCCTCTCGCTCCTCTATATCGGCGGCCGGCCGAACCAGGTAAGCCACCTTCGCGCCGTTTCGGAACGGGCCGCCGCGTGCTTCCTGCATCATGACGGCGGCATCGAAGAGCGCGGCGGCAAGCTCCCGGGACTGGTCAGCCGCGCCGACGTCGCCCTGTTCCCGGTCGATTGCGTCAGCCACGAGGCGGCGATCCTGGTGAAGCGCCTGTGCCGCCAATCGGGCAAGCCGTGGATTCCGCTGCGCAGCGCCAGCGTCACGGCATTTCTTGCGGCGATCGGGCCGCTCGCCTCGGCGCGGAACGAGCGCGGGCCGCGCCCCGGCTAGGTCCGGCCGTCGGACCAGCCGCGCGGCACGCAGGCCTTCATGGCGGCGCCGACGCCGACGATCTCGACCTCCACGCCATAGAGCAGCGACATGGTCTCGGAGGTGATCGCGTCGGCCGGCGGCGCGATCCGCGCCGCTTCGCCGTCATGCAGCAATGCCACCTGCGTCGCGCAGGCGAAGGCCTGCTCCGGATGGTGGGTCGAGAACAGCAGGGCGAGGCCTTGGCCGGCGAGGTTGCGCATCTGCCGCAGCACGCGCAGCTGGTTGCCGAAATCGAGATTGGCGGTGGGCTCGTCGAGCACGAGAACCCGCGGCTGCTGCGCCAGCGCCCGCGCGATCAGGGCCAGCTGCCGCTCGCCGCCGCTGATGCGCAGCCAATCCCGGCCGGCGAGCCGCGAGATGCCGAGGCTTTCCAGCGCCGCCTCCGTCGCCGCGCGGTCGGCGGCGCTGGGCGCCGCAAAAGCCGGACGATGGGCGACGCGGCCCATCAGCACCATCTCGCGCACGGTGAAGGGGAACTGACCCGCGCCGCTCTGCGGGACATAGCCGAAGGCGCGCGCCCGCCGGCGCGCGTTCCAGCCCGCCAGATCCTCGCCGTCGATCGCCACGCGCCCGGCAAGCGGCGGCAGCAGGCCGAGGATCGTCTTGAGCAGCGTCGTCTTGCCGCCGCCATTGGGACCGAGCAGGCAGAGCACCTCGCCGGGCGCGATCCCAAAGCTCACATTCCGGCCCACCGCGCGGTCGCGATAGCCGAAGCTCAGCGCCTGGACGGCAAGACCGCGCTCCGTCAATTCCACCCCCGCCCGCCGCGCGCCAGGAGCAGGAGGAAGACCGGCGTGCCGATCACCGCGGTGAGCACGCCCAGCGGCAGCTCGATGGTGCCCAGCGTGCGCGCCGCCGTGTCGACGAGCAGCAGAAAGGCGGCGCCGAGCAGCGCCGCCATCGGCAGCAGCCGGGCAAAGGCCGGCCCGACGATCAGCCGGGCGATGTGCGGCACCACCAGCCCGACCCAGCCGACGATGCCGCTGACCGCGACGGCGGCGGCCGTCATCAGCGTGGCGGCGGCGATGACGCTGCCGCGCACCAGGCGGACGCGGACGCCGAGCGCGCTCGCCTCCTCGTCGCCGAGCGTCATCACGTCGAGCTGCCAGCGCAGCAGGATCAGCGGCAGCAGCGCGACCGCCACCGGCGCCGCCACCACCAGGAGATCGCCGCGATCGAAAGAGGCGAGGCTGCCGAGCAGCCAGAAGGTGATGGCGGGAAGCTGGTTCTCGGGGTCGGCGAGGAATTTGAGCAGCGCCACGCCCGATCCCATGAGCGCGCCGATCACCACGCCGCTCAGCACCAGCAGCAGCACCGGATCGCGCCCGCGGATCGCCGCGGCGACGCCGTAGACGGAAAGCACGGCGGCAAGACCGCCGACGAAGGCGGTCGCCTCGATGCCGGCGACCGGCAGCGCCAGGAAGATGCCGACGACCGCGCCCAGCGCCGCGCCCGAGGAGACGCCGAGGATGTCCGGCGAGACCAGCGGATTGCGGAAGAGGCCCTGATAGGAAGCCCCGGCGCTGGCGAGCGCGGAGCCGACCAGCATCGCGCCGAGGATGCGCGGCCCGCGAATGGCGAAGATCACCGCCGCCGCCGCGTTCGCCTCCGGCAGGCCCCGCAGCTTGCCCCAGAGCAGCGCAGCGAGCCTGCCGGGCGTCACCGGATAGGCGCCGACGGCGAGCGCCATCGCCGCGATGGCGAGCAGCAGCAGAGCCGCGCCGGCCAGCGGCAGCGCCAGCCGCGCTTCAGGAAGGCGGCTTCGTGCCGGCGAGGAGCTCGTCGAGTTGCGCGTCGCTCGGTTCCTGCTGATAGAAGAGGGCATAAAAGCGCCGCGCCTCGGCTCGGATGTCCTCGGGAAAGAGCGAGGGATAGAGCAGCTTGGCAAGCCAGCGCAGGCCAAGCAACCGGTTGGCGGCCGGCGGCTCGTCGACCCAGCCGAAGGGCCAGGCGGGCGCGAGATAGACATGCTTGGCGCGAACGGCGGCGAGAGGCTGCCACAGCGGGTCTTGCCAGACGGCGCGGTAGAAGCCGGGATCGATGGCGATGATGAATTCGGGCTGCCAGGCGAGGAGCTGCTCCATCGAGACGTCGGCGAGGCCGCGCGCGCCCAGGCTCGCCGTCGCGACGTTGCGCGCGCCGACGAGGTCGAGCGCCTCGGTGTTGATCGAGCCGGCAACCCCGGTCTCCAGACCGCGCGGCCCGCGCGCGACGTAGACGGAGGGGCGCCGGTCCGGCGGCACGCCGGCGATGCGGCTCTTGACGAGCGCCAGCGTCGCGTCGGCATAGCGGGCGAGAAGCTCGGCGCGCGCCGGCGCGCCGAGCAGCGCGCCCAGCCTGCGCAAGGTCGCCGGCGTATCGGCGAGACCGCCGCCGATCAGGACATAGGGAATGCCGGTCTGCTGCTGCACGCGGTCGGCCAGCGAGACGTAGGTGTCGCCGACGGTGCCGAGATCGACGATCAGATCCGGCGCCGCCTTCACCACGATTTCGAGATTGACCGTGTTGCCGCGGCCGGTCAGCCGTCCGAGCCCGGGCAAGGAGCCGGCGCGCGCCGGAAGATAGGCGGCCTGCGCCGGCGACAAGGCGCGGGTCACGCCGATGAGCTTCTCGGGCGCCAGCATCAGCAGATCGACCGAAGCGGGCGGCCCGGCCGGCATCACGCGCTCGATGCGCGACGGCAGGACGACGGTCCGTCCGCCATCGTCGGTGAAGCGGGTCTGCGCCGCGGCGACGAGCGGCGCCAGTCCGGCCGCGAGCGCGACAAGCGCGCCCGCGAAGCCGCGCCGCGTCATTTCGCGACCATCACGTCCGACGCCTTGATGACCGCGATGGCGGCGTCGCCGACCTTGAGGCCGAGCTCGTCCACCGCCTCGTTGGTGATCGACGAGGTCACGATCACGCCATGGCCGATATCGATGCGGACATGGGCCGTCGTCTGGCCCTTGGTGACCGCGACGACCTTGCCCTTGATCTGGTTGCGCGCGCTGAGCTTCATGGTGCCCCCTTCGGACTATACCGGCGAATATAGCGCAGGGCGCAGCTTTCGAAAATCTCAGACCCGTGCCTTCGCCGCCCAGGCCGTGGCGATCATGCTGCGCGGACCGTCGGCACGGCCGGCGAGGAAGGCCCGCTCGACCGCGCCGGCGAGCGCGGCGAGCGCGTGGGGGGCGAGCTGCTTGACGTAGTCGCCGACCGGGCCCTGCGCGTTGGCGATCGGGTCCCAGTAATCGGCGAAATCGGCATAGACCATCCGCAGGGTCAGCGACTGGGCGACGACCTCGCGCGCCCCGGCCGCGGCGAAGGCGCCCTCGAGCTCGCCGGGCCAGGTCAGAGCGGCCGCATAGTGACGGGCGCGCGCCTTGTCCGCGGCCGGGTCGAGCGCGGCCGCCGTGTCCCAGAAGAGGCGCTGATAGGCGAGCCCGCCGGCGAAGTCCCAGACCGCGGCGGCGATCACGCCGCCGGCCCGGGTCACGCGCCGCATCTCCCCGATCGCCCTCACCGGCTGCCGCACGAAGTTGAGCGCGAGCAGCGAGTAGGCGCGATCGACGCTGCCGTCGGGCAGATCGATCGAAGCGGCATCGCCGACGCGGAAGGCCAGCCGCGGGTCGCGGGCCCGGGCCTGCGCCAGCGCCACATAGGTTTCGGAGATGTCGAGGCCGAGGATGTGCGACGGCTCGCGCCGCGCCGCGAGCGCAAGGGCGAGGCTTCCGGTGCCGCAGCCGAGATCGAGGACGCGATCGCCCGCCGCGATCCCGGCAAAGGCGATGAACGGCTCCGCCAGAAGCCGGCTCCAGCGCCCCATCAGACGCTCATAGGCGGCGGCATCGTTGGCGGTGTAGGTGGAACTCATCGGCTCATTCTCGCGGCCCGTGGCCGCCGGCGCAATATTCAGCAGAATATACCGAACTCGGCGCTTCGGCGAAGGGCGCCCGGTCGCGCCGCCCGTCACCTCGTGACGACCACCTGGCGGTAAAGGCCGCCGAAGAACGATTTGCCGCGCAGCGCGCGGCCGGCGCCAAGCTCCGGCAGCCAGGCGGCGATGTCGCTGCGCCAGAGATCGGGCGCGAAGGGCTCGAGCCGCGCCAGCACCGGAAGCCAGAGATAGCGCAGCGGGTGCCACCAGCGGGGCCGGGCGTAATCGACGACGAGGATCGTGCCGCCGGGCTTGACCACGCGGAACACCTCGCCGAGCGTGCGCCGGCGCACCTCGGCCGGCTGCTCGTGCAGCAGGAAGAAGAGCATGACCCGGTCGTAGCTGCCGTCGGGCAGGCCGAGCTCGGCCGAATCCCGCGCCAGCAGCCGCACCGGCGCGCCGCTCGGCAGCTTCCGCCGGAGATTGTCGAGCTGGATCGGCAGGATGTCGACGATGTCGAGAGTGCCGCCGCCGGCGGCGACCCGTTGGCTGAGACGGCTCGTCAGATCGCCATAGACGCAGGCCACCTGCAAGGTCCGTCCGGGCAGCGCCGCGCCCAGCTCGGCGAGCGCCGCGTCGCGCAGGCGGCG
>JASHTP010000066.1 GCA_030040495.1 Alphaproteobacteria bacterium | reverse complement strand
GACTATGTCGGGAAGGGAAGCGCAAAGGTAGCGTCCATAGTCATCCGATCATGGTGGAGGAGATGCTGTTCATGCGCGGCGTAAAGGCGGGAAAGTAGCATCCGGTTCGGCCCGACAACGTCCATGCCGCGGTCATCGTATGGCAGGACCATCACGCCTCGCTTCATGCTAAAGAGGTAGACCGAGCAATACGGGCGGGGACGAATAGAACCGAAATCACGGGCTAGGGCGCACCAAAGGAGATTTTGCAGCATCGGGTGGGGCACCTCGAAGGCTATGCATTGCTGTTCGAGGCCCGCTGGCTCAATCCAGTACTCCCGGATTCGGGGAAACTCGATACTCGCACCGCGGAGTTGGGCAATCACCTTACGATGGGCAAAACAGTTTGTTTCGGGGGTAACCCGGAGACAAACGGCGATCGCTTCTTCGGCTTCGAAAATGTCGTCGCAAATCTTCGTAGCGGTGCGGATCGCACTGAGGAATCGAATGAGGGACATCTCTCCGTTTGACAGCTCGAACCGGAGCCCGCCTGGATATTCGTAGAACAGGGGACGGGCGAATGCCTTCCCTCCAAACACAGACGCGATTTCGTGTCGAATGGTCATGAAATCCTCGAATGCGCGATGGCGCCTGGCCCGTTCGCGTTCGCATCAAGCGCGGCCAACGCCGCATCGACGTTACTTAATTATGGCATTTTTCCACGGCATCAGCTCATCGATCCGGCTGATCGGATGCCCCTCTGCGATCTTCGCCAGCGTGTCGCCGAGATGCGCTACAGAAGGAGTCTCCAGCGGAGCGAAGGATCGCTGATCGGCGGCACTGCAGCTACACGGGGCAGACCGAACGCTTACATTGGACGCCTGGTTCGCCGAGGTCAAGAAGGCGCGCTGGAAAAGCACGGCCGAGGTGAAACGCTTCTACGCCACCGCCAGCATCGTGACGGCCGAGCGCATCGTCTTCAACGTCAAGGGCAACGCATACCGGCTGGTCGCGGCCGTCGATTTCGAGAAGGGCATCGTCTGGATCAAATGGATCGGCACGCACCGGGACTATGACCGGATCGACGTGACGGAGGTGAGGCATGAAAGGTGAGTTGAAGCCAATTCGCACGAAGGCGGACCACAAGAAGGCGCTCGCCGAGGTCGAGCGCCTGTGGGGCGCCAAGAGCGGAACGCCCGAGGGCGACCGCCTCGACGTGCTGGCGACGCTGATCGACGCCTATGAGGCCGAGCAGTTTCCGATGGATCCGCCCGATCCGATCGAGGCGATCAAGTTCCGCATGGAACAGCAGGGGCTTTCCCGCAAGGACCTCGAGCCCCTCATCGGAACGCGGACGCGCGTCGCGGAAGTTTTGAACCGCCGGCGCAGCCTGTCGATCGCCATGATCCGGCGTCTGCACGCTCGCCTCGGCATTGCCGCCGAGGTGCTGATCCGTCCGTCGCGGAAGGACAGGGCGGCGTGACCATCGCTGCGCAAATCCACCGCATTTCTCGCCGCGGCTTGCCGCCGCCGGCGCTCTCCAGAGGAGGATCGCGCCGCCGCTTCCCGCACGATCTCCGTTCTCGCCTCACGGACAGTGCCGCCCCACCTCTCCCGGCCTCTCCGCCCCATGGGGGCGGAGAGGGGCAGAGCGTGGGCGGTTCTCGGGGAGGGGCGTAGGCGCATCGAGAAGAGTGGGCGCCTTCGCCGCAAGCGAGCCGCGCCCGGCCCGCGCCGCCGTCACGCCGCCCGGCGGAAATAAGCCGGCGACTGCTTCGTGTCGCGCCGGATCAGGCGGCGGAGCGTGGAGGGCTCGGCATAGCCCACGCGGCGCGCGATCTCCTCGACGGAGAGCCGGGCGGCGAGCTGCGGGCGATGGATGGTGGATCGCGCTAGGCCCGTGTCGGGGTGAGCTCGACATAGGGGCGGAAGGTGCTCTTGTCGGTGCCGCAATCGGGGCAGCGCCAGCCCGGCGCCAGCTCGGCGAAGGGCGTCCCGGGCGCGATGCCGGCCTGCGGCGCGCCGCTCGTCTCCTCGTAGATGAAGTAGCAGCCGCGGCAGATGAAGCGTAGCCGCTCGGTGAGCACGCATGGGATCGTCTCAGCGCGTGGCCTTGGATTTGGCACGTTTGCGTCGGGCGGCAATCCGGGCCATAGCCTTCCGGATGCGATCGGCGTCGAGCTTGCTGGGATCGAAGGGGCCGCCGTACCACTCGAGCCGATCCTCGTGGTCGGGATGCTTGGGGTCAGCAATGGCATCGAGGAATTCGTAGAATCCTGGAATGCCGCCGACGTCCTCGGGCGGGCAACGCTGGGCGCCGTCGATGAAGCGCGGATAGCTCGCTGCCGGCTCCGCGGGGAGCAGCTTCTCGATCTGGAGCCGATGCTCCCAGCTGTCGCCCATGTCGTAGACATAGGCAAAGCGCTTGACGCCGCGCGCGGCAAGGTCGTCGAGGCGGACGCGACCGGCGCCGATGGCACGCGGCATGCCGAAGCCCTCCCCGTCCATGCCGGGTCCGGCGATCGTCTCGCGGCCGACGTGGAACTGATAGAGGTGCGCGTCATCCCAGCCCATGGCCGCTTGGATCACGGCGTGCAGGTCCTTGAGCGTCATCTCGGCCGGCACCTCGACCCTGCGCCAGATCGGCGGCTCGGTGTCGGTCAGCACGATCTTCAGACGAACGACGGCGTCGGTCATGCCGCGAGATTGGCAGGCCCGGGCTTCCAGCTCCAGGGCAGACGCTCGGCGACGCGCTTGGCCGGGCGACCCGGCAGCCGGGCGAGAGCGTCGCCGAGACAGGCTTGCGGGTCGAGCCCGTTGAGCGTCGCCGTCTCGATCAGCGAGTAGCGGGCGGCCGCCCGCTCGCCGCCGCCTATCGCGGCGGCAAATGCGGCGGAGTGATCGGGACGGATCGCCAGGCAACGCGGCACTTGGCCACATAGGGATAATAGGCCTTGCTGGTCGGGCAGAAGTAATAGGCGTTCCGGTCCAGAGGCGGAGCATAGCCCGCTGCGGAATGAGTCGCCGGCGGCGGCGCCAGCGGCCTGGGTGCGCCCGGCGCCGCTTCAGGCGCCGCAGCCGGAGGCGGCGCATAGGTCACGGCGGGCGGCGGGTAATAGGCCGGGGCATAATAGCTCGGCGCCGGGTAGTAGGGCGGCGGGTAGTAGCCGTAGTAGGGCGCGCCGGACAACGCCCAGAACGGCGCGGTCGCGATCGTCGCGGCAGTCCCGACAATGGCGCCCACCGCGCAGAACGGCCAGGCCAGCGGAAAGGGCGAGCAGGGCGCATAGTATTGCGCGCTTGCGGCCGAGATCGGCAGAGAAGCGAGTCCGGCGGCGAACGCGGCCGAGATCGCAAGTCGGCGGATGCGCATGAAAGGCCTCCCCGGTTCGGCGGCGCGCGTCAAGCCCGCAGAGACGATCCGACGCGCGACGCGGTAGAAGCCTACTCCGTCCCAAGCGAGCGGGCCACCGCCGATCGCGGTCATGGCCGGAAGCGGGCACCGTGATCGCGCGTCGCGCTCCGTGCCGCGGCGGACGGCACGAAAGCGGGCGACCGTCCCCGGAAACCGGCTCTGCCCGCCCGTTCGTGCAGGAGGCAGAGCCGGTCAGCCTTGCCGGTCAGGCGGCCCGGCGCCGGGTCCGCCAGGAATGCTCTTGCGAAATATCGCGGTTCGTGTAGTCCGGCATCAGCAGCGTTGCGCCGATGGTGACCACGGCGCTGAGCGCAATGTACCAGGCGATCGCGTAACCCGATCCCGTCCATGCCAGCAGCGCCGTGGCGATCAAGGGCGCCGGTCCGCCGGCGGTGACCGAGGCGAGCTGATAGCCGATCGAACTGCCGCTGTAACGCAGCCGCGGCGTGAAGCACTCCGCGATCAAGGCCGCCTGCGGCCCATAGAGCATATCGTGCGGCACGAAGGAGAGCACGATGCCAATGAAGATCCAGCTCGGCACCAGCGTGTTCAGCATGGCGAAATAGACGAAGCCGAATATTCCCGTCGCGACGGCGCCGATCAGGTACATGCGCTTGCGGCCGATGCGGTCCGAGAGATATCCGGAAAGCGGGATCGTGACGAACGACACCAGCCCCGCGGTGATGAGCGCCGTCAGCACGAAGTCGCGCGGGGTGTGAAGCACTTGGCCGGTATAGGCGAAGACGAACGCCAGATAGATGTAGGCCGGGCCTTGCTCGGCGGTGCGCGCCAGCGCCGACAGGATGATCTCCTTGGGCTGCCGCTTGATCACCTCCAGGGCGGGCGCCTGCTCGATCCGGTTTTCCGCCAGCATGCGCTGAAACGCCGGCGTCTCGAGAATGCCGAGCCGGATATAGAGCCCGACGCCGACCATGACGAAGCTGAGCAGGAACGGGATGCGCCAACCCCAGACGAGGAACTGGTCGCCGGAGATGGCGCTGAAGGCCAGGACCGCCACATTGGCAAGCAGCAATCCCGCGGGGCCGCCGAATTGCGGCCAGGAGGCGATGAAGCCGCGATGGGCGTTGGTGCGCGCCCACTCCATCGACAGCAGCACCGAGCCGCCCCATTCGCCGCCGACGCCGATTCCTTGAATGAAGCGGATGACGGTCAGAATGACGGCGCCCCAAATGCCGATCGAGGCATAGGTGGGCACGAGGCCCACGGCAAAGGTCGCGATGCCGGTGATGAGCAAGGTTGCGATGAGCGCCGCCTTGCGGCCGATGCGATCGCCGAAGTGACCGAAGATCGCCGCGCCGATCGGGCGAGCGATGAAACCGACGGTATACACGGCGAAGGCTTCGAGCGTGCCGACGAGCGGCTCGGATTTGGGGAAGAACAGCTTTCCGAAGACGAGGCCGGTAACGACGCTGTAGAGGAGAAAATCGTACCACTCGATGGTGGTGCCGACCGTGCTGGCGATGACCGCCCGGCGCAACTGGCTGCGATGGGCGGACTCAGACAACACGACCGGCGAACTGCCGGTAATTGCCATGGCGACCTCCCCTGTGTTCGGCGCTCTTTTGCGACCGAAGATGCTTCGGTCGCCGGCGCCAAGCCGCATTGTCCGCCTTTTGCCGCTCCATGGCAACGCGCGAGGCCGGGCGGCGACGGTGTCAGCGGGCTCTTGCCGGGCGGTAGCCGGCCGCCTCGGCCTGCGTCCGGCAGTTGTAGCCGCCGGGCCTGGTCTTGCCGTAGAGCGGGTCGCCCCTGACGTAGTAGGTGCGCGTCTCGGGGGCGATCCAGACGGTCTGGTCGCCCGAGCACGCGGCCGAACTCGCGGTCTTGTAGAGCGTCAGATGCGCGGGAGCCTGCTGCGCGAAAGCGAGGCCGGAGGTCAGCACGGCGGCGGCGGCAACCAGCACTCTCATCGGCGGCTCCTGGACGCGCGGCCAAGGCACCCATCCTGCGCCAATCCTCCGGCTCTGCCCATCGCCGCCGGCGGCAGGCCGCTTCTCGCGGCGCGGCACGCGGCGTCCGGCGCCGCGACCATCCCGCCACTTGGCGGACGCTCCGAACCCGCCGGCGGCACGGAGCCAAGGCACGGCGCCTTCCGTCGCCGGCCGATCAGCGCATCGACGCGCCGGCGTCGGCATCGCCGCCACCGCTGAAATCCACTCCGACCCGGGCTACCCCGCCGGCGTCATCTGCTTTGAGCGATCGGGCTCGGTTTGTCGCCGGACAGCAGCCGCGGACAAATTTGGTCGAAGGTCCATCTTTCGTTGGCGCCGGAGCGGACGAACCGCCAGACAACGTCAAACCGATCCGAAGGCCAGGGATCGGGAACGCCGGTCGCGGTCCCCAGTATGAGCGTCGCGATCGCGGGGATCGCTTCGTGCTGCCAGCAGACCAAGGCGGTCCCTTGCAGCTTCACGAGTTCTTGCGTGAGATCGGCCTCCTGCCCCTTCATGAACTTGTCGATGACCGCGATGCCGAGCTTCGCGGCGAGCGGAGAGAGCGTCAGGATGGGCCGCTCGCTGTCGCTGCCGAGCTTGACCTTGGGCGCTGTCTTCTCCTTCCCGCAAGCCGATGCGTAGAGTCGGTCGGGCGCCGGCAAGCCTCCCTTCGCGCCGAAAAAGACCGCGAGCGCGCCGGTCCGCTGCCACCCGCGCACGATCAGCGATTCCTTGTCGTGGGCGCCGGTTTCGTCGACCCCTTGGGTCGCGCCGTCCGGCTTCTCGGCATGTCGGATCAAGAAGATCGTGCTCACCGCTTGCCCCGTTTCTTTCCCCGTGCCGGAGTGCTTTTCGAGCGCTTCGGAGCGGCTTTGGGCGTAGATCCGCCGCGCGCCTTCCTGGCCGCCGCGGTTTTTTTCTGCTGCTGCGCATGGGCTTCGGGATCGAAGGGCCTGGCCTTGTTTTCCCAGTCCGATTCGAAGATCGGGGCGAAATACCGGGCAATCTCCGGACTCTCGATCAGGACGCCGGCATCGCGATTGTTCTCGACACCCGCGGGGGAAAAATTCTGGCTGCTGACCACGACGAATTTGGAGTCCACCACGAAGCCCTTGTTGTGCACGTTGTGCTGCAGGCGGATATTCGCGGTGAGATCGACACCGACCGACTTCATCTTCTCCGCCCACTTCTCGCCGTAGTCGAGGCTCTCGATCAGCCGCACATCGACGCCGGCCGCCGCCTTCGCCGCGATCGCCTTGAGCAGCGCGTCGTAGGGATCGCCTGTCCCGCTCGAGGATTCGATGTATTGGAGCTGGATGTAGAGCGACTCTTGCGCGCCCTCGATCAGCTCCATGATGTTGCTGAGATATTGGCCCGTGGTGCTGTTCGGCAATTTGTCGGGCGTCAGCAGCGGCGTGATCGTGACGTTGATGTTGTTGAAGGTCTTGGCCGGAACGAGCGCGCCCGGCGGCTGCCCGGATGCCGCCGAGCGGGCGGGCGGCGGATTCGCCTCGGCCGCGCGCTTGGCGTGCGCGTCCTCTATCGTCCTCTCGATGTCGTCCGGATCGGGTTCCTGGTTGCCGGCAGCCATTTTGTAATCGTAATCGAGATAGGCCGCGAAGGTCTGCGCCAGGCCCTGATCCTCGATGATGACGTGCCAGTCGCGGTCCTCGGTGTGAGGCGGCGAAGCGAGATCGGGCTCGTTGCTGTTGTTCAGATTGCCGCTCGACAGCCAGAAGGCCGTGTCGTCGCGGACGATGACCTTGATGTGATAGGCGTAAGGGAAAATCCATTTCTCGGCGAACGCATCGGAGCGGACCAGCGCGCGCGCGATATGGGCGCGGCTTCCCAGGTCCGAATTCAGCTCCTCCACCGTCTGCCAGTCGGTCTGGTTGCGGGTCGGGTTCGGCGCGGGGTTGTCGAGCACCATTTGCAGCGTCTTCGGCGCGGCAAGGTCGGCCCGAAACGCGCTCAAGATCGGACCCGAGGTGAAATCGTACATGCCGACAACCAAGGACTTCGCGGCACCCTTCAGGTAGCTCTCAAGCGTGGCCAGGCCGGCATCCGGGCTCACGACCGCTGTCATCCTGGTGGTTACGGTGACGGTGTTGAGCGGCGGCACGTCGTCGGGCTTGTACGGTATCTGCGGCTTCTTCGCGTGAGCCTTGAGCGCCCGGTCCGTCGCCGGCTGCTCGGACCTTTGCCGCTTGAGCCTCTTCTGCGTGTCGCTGGTAGGGCTGCTGAGAAGTTTCCCGCTCGGCATCTCGCGCTCGAGCGGCCAAACCGGCTCCTGGTCTTCGGGGCGCCCATAGGTTTGCGTCAGCGCCGCGGCCGCGGGATCGTGGGCGCGCAAGCGCTGATGCGCGGTCGCCTCTCGGACATCCACCGGGATGTTGCCGATCTTGTCCGGCAGGAGGTCGCTCTTGGGGACCTGCGCTTTGGCCTTCTTGGTATGGACAGTGGCGACGATCGCCGATTTGCCGGTGAGCTGGTGTCCGGCGATCTCGTATCCGGGTCGTACCGTCAACACGCCGGGCTTGCGCAGTCGCGGCAGATGTTTCTGGATGGCTTGATCGATCGCTCTCTGCGAGCCGTCCGCGGCCATTGAACCCCCCTTTATAAGTTATATTATTAATTGTAATTGGCGCGAGGAAATTAGTCTAGCGATCGAGCGTGTCCGTCTCGTTGCCGCTGCGGCGACGGGCGTGAGCTCGATGCCCGACGTTGCCGGGCATATCCGCCACCGCCGCTCACGCCGCGCGGATGTCGGCGATGGTCCGGGTGATCTCCTGCGACGGGGTCTGCGACCGGCCGGCGAGCGCGTCGGAAGCGGCCGGCAGATGGCCGGCGGCGCCGCCGGCGCGGCTCACCGCGTCGCGCAGCCCGGCAAGGTGATGGTGAAGACGGCGCCCGGGCGTCCTTGCCGGTTGCTCGCGGCGATGGTCCCGCCTTGCGCCTCGACGAAACCACGGCAGACGGCGAGACCGAGACCGGTGCCGGCCCGCTGCCGGTCGCTTGCCTTGAGACGGTAGAACTTGTCGAAGACGCGGTCGAGGTCCTCGGCCGGAATCCCCGAGCCCTCGTCGGCGATCTGCAGCGCGATGGCGTCGCCGGACCGCATCGCCCGGATGCCCACCGTCGAGGTCGGCGGCGAATACTTCGCGGCATTGTCGAGCAGGTTGAACAGCACATGCTCGAACAGGACGAAGTCGAGCCGCACCATCGGTAAATCCTCGGCGAGGTCGATCTCGACCTTGCGTCCGGCGAGAAGCTTGCGCGCCCGGCGCAAGGCGCTGCCGACGATCTCGGCGAGATCGACGGGATCGCGCTTGACCTCGAGCGCGCCCGCCTCGAGGCGGGTGATGTCGAGAAGATTGCCGACGAACCGGCTGAGCCGCTCGGTTTCCTCCTGGGCGGTGTCGAGGAGCTCGGCGCGGGCCTCGGGATCGGCGATCGCTTCGTCGCGCCGGAGGCTGGTCAGCGCGCCGAGCACGGCGGCGAGCGGCGTGCGCAGATCGTGCGAGATCGAGCTCAGCAAGGCCGATTTGAGCCTGTCGGTCTTGCGCAGCACCCGGCTCTCGTCGATCTCGGCGGCGAGCGCGATCCGCTCGATCGCCACGGCCGCCTGATCCGCCAGCGCGTCGAGCAGCCGACGCTCGCCCGGCGTCAAAGGCGCCGCGCGCCAATCCCGGGCAATGCCGAGCACGGCGACGTCGCCGCGCGGCGTGCGCAGCGGCAGAAACAGCCAGGCGCCGTCGGCGAGCACGTCGCTGCCATGGCCGGCCGGGACCCCGTTGTGCCAGGCCCAGCTCGCCGCGGCGAAATCGCCTTCGCCAAGCCGGGCCTCCGCCGGGTAGCCGGCCCGCGCGACCAGCCGCCCGGCCTCGTGCAGCAGCACGACGCTGCTCGCCCGCAGCGTCCTGCCGACCTGGTCGGCGGCGGCGTCCGCCACCGCGTCCAGATCGGATATCGCCGACAGCCGGCGGCTGAAGGAATAAAGCTCCGCCGTGATCTTCGCCTGGCGGCGGGCGACCAGCATCTGCGCCCCGGTCCAGGCGGTGAAATAGCTGGTCACGACCGCGACGACGAGCAGCACCGCCAGAACCACCCAGTCGCGGGGATCGGCGATATCCCAGGTGTAGATCGGCGGCACCCAGAAGAAGTCGAAGGCGAGCATCGAGAGCGCGCTCAGCACGAGCGACGGCAACAGCCCGAAGCGCGCCGCGGTGAGCAGCACCAGCGAGAGATAGACGAGCGCGACCTCGGTGAGCTTGAGGTAGTCGCGAAAGGCGTCGCCGAGAGCGGTGAGAAGCGCGAGCACACCGATGCTCAGCACATAGGGAAGCGGATCGAGGCTCCTGGCGGGCGCTGCCGTCGCCACCATTGCCGACGGAGCCGGCGGATTTCCGGCATTCTCCTCGGGCACGGCGTAAAGGCCGATGCTCCCGGCCTTGCGGGCGATCGCATCGCCGACCGAGCGGTGCAGCCGGTCGAGCCGGCGGACCGGCTTGAATTTGCCGACGAGGATGCGGGTGACGTCGTTCTCGCGCGCATAAGTCAGGATCTCGTCGGCGACCCTGCCGCCCGGCAGCGTCAGGGCGTCGCCGCCGAGCTGTTCCGCCAGACGCAGGCAGTCGGCGACCCGGTCGCGCTCGCTCTCGTCACGCCGCTGCGGCCACGGCGTCTCGATGTGGAGCGCGGTCCATTTCGCCCGAAGCCCCTCGGCGAGGTGGTGCGCGTGGCGCACCAGCCCGGCGGAGGCGGGATGCCCGTCGACGCAGACGAGGAGGTGCTCGCCCGCCGCTCGCCGATGCAGCGCCGCGGACGAAGCCGAGTGCCGGCACGCCGGCGCGGCCATCGCGGGATGAAGCAATCGTTTTTCCTGCATCGCCATGGGACAAGCAACGCTTCTTGGACAAGGGTGCCGCACGCCGTCGCGCGGGGAGCGCAAAGCGGGCCGCTCACGTCCGGGGCAGCGCCGTGCGCGCGAGGCCAACGCACGGGCTCCCGGCAGGCGTCGGCGACGGGCTCGGAAACGGCTCAACCCCCGAGCGGTCCGTCCCTATAAGGAGGCGATGCCGGGCTAAAGGATCGATATGGATTGAGGCCGGACCCTATAAGGGGCGCATAAAGACCCGGCCGCCGCTCACGCCGCGCGGATGTCGGCGATGGCGCGGGTGATCTCCTGCGACAGGGTCTGCGACTGGCCGGCGAGCTCGTTGGAAGCCGTCAGCACGTGGCCCGCGGCGCTGCCGGCGCGGTTGACCGCCTCGCGCACGCCCGCGACATTCTCGGTGACCTCGCGCGCGCCGCGCGCCGCCTGCTGCACGTTGCGGCTGATCTCGCCGGTGGCGGCGCCCTGCTGCGCCACCGCCGCGGCGATCGCGGTGACGATCTCGCTCACCTCGCGGATGGTGGCGGCGATGCCGTTGATGGCGCCGACGGCCTCGCTGGTGGCGTGCTGGATCTGCACCACCTGGCCGCCGATCTCGTCGGTCGCCTTGGCGGTCTGGCTGGCGAGGGACTTGACCTCGCCCGCGACCACGGCGAAGCCCTTGCCCGCCTCGCCGGCGCGCGCCGCCTCGATCGTGGCGTTGAGCGCCAGCAGATTGGTCTGGCTGGCGATCTCGTTGATGAGGCGGACCACGTCGCCGATCTTCTGCGCCGAGTGGGCGAGCCGCTGCACCAGCTGATCGGTGCGCTCGGCGTCGGCGACCGCCTTGGCGGCGATCTCCGTCGATTGCGCGACCTGCCGGCCGATCTCCTGGATCGAGGCGGACAATTCCTCGGCCGCCGAGGCGACCGTCTCGACGTTGGTCGAGGTCTGGGCGACCGCGGCGCTGATCGCGGTCGAGCGGCTTTCGCTTTGCCCGGCGGCGGAGCTCATCGTCTCCGCCGTGGCCTTGAGGCCGGTGGAGGCGGCCGAGAGCGTCTCCGCCAAGCCGCCGATCTTCTGCTGCAGCCGGTCGGCCAGCCCCAGCATGAGGCGCTGCCGCTCGGCGCGGCCGGCGCTGTCGGCCTCGAGCCGCTGCTGCTCGAGACGCTGCTTCTCCACCGCGTTGTGGCGGAAGACCTCGAGCGAGCGCGCCATGCGGCCGACCTCGTCGGTGCGGTCGTCGGCAGCGGCGGCGACGCCGAGATCGCCGGCGGCGAGCGCGGTCATCGCCCGCTCGATGCCGCCGAGCGGCCTGGTGATGCTGCGGCTGAGCAGCCAGGCGATCAGCGCCGTCGCCAGCGCGATGGCGCCGGCGAGCGCGCCGAGCTGCCACAGCGCGACGTAGAAGGCGGCGTCGATGTCGTCGACGAAGAGGCCGGTGGCGACGAAGATGTGCCACGGCGCGAAGGGCAGGATGTAGTTGATCTTCGGCACCGGCACCGTCGTCCCCGGCCGGGGATAGAGCAGGTGGCCGACGCCGCCGCCGCGCTCGGCGATCGCGATCATGTCGCGCACGAAATAAAGCCCGGTCGGATCCTTGAGGTCGATGCGGTTGGTGCCTTCGATCGTGGGCTGCGCCGGCATCACCCGCTGCGTGCCGTCCATGGAGTAGACGAAGAGGTAGTTGCCGCCGTCATAGCGCAAGGCGCTCACCGCGTCGTGGAAGCGCTGCCAGGCCTCGTCATGGGTGAGCTTGCCGTCGGCTTCGAGCTGCTGGAAGTGCGTGGCGAGCCCCACGCCGGTCTCGACCAGGACGTGGATCTCGGTGATGCGATCTTCCAGCATGCGCGCGCGTTCCTGCCAGGCGGCGATGCCGACGACCAGGACCACCGCCATGAGCGCCACGGCGACGAGCGATTGGAGCTTGAGCCACAGCGGCAGGTTGCGGAAACGACGGATCATCCTTGCGCCTCTCCTGGAGCAGCCGTTTAGCGCCCGTTGCCGGCGTCCTTCTGCGGACCGCCGCGGGCAAGCGAACACACGGCGCCGCCGCGCCGCCCATGCCAGGCAGTATCCATGCCGCCGCTTAAGAAGTTCCTTATCGCCGGCGCCGCCG
>JASHTP010000065.1 GCA_030040495.1 Alphaproteobacteria bacterium | reverse complement strand
AGCACCAGCTCCTTCATGCCGAGCTGGCCGCCGCGCTTGATCACCTGCTCCAGCGCCGGGATGAGGGATTCGGCGCCTTCGAGGCCGAAGCGCTTGGTGCCGGTGTAGCGGCGATCGAGGAAGCGCTCGAGCATCTCGGCGACGGTGAGGCGCTCGAGGATGGCGCGCTTGCCCTCGCGGGTGAACTCGGTCTGGTTGCGCGGCACCTCGATGCGCGCCTGGATCCATTGGCGCTGCTCGAGCTCCTGCATGTGCATGTATTCGACGCCGACATGACCGCAATAGGTGGCCTTGAGCGCGGCGAGGATCTCGCGCAGGGTCGCGGTCTCGAAGCCCAGCACGCCGTTGACGAAGATCGGCCGGCCGTAGTCGGCCTCGGTGAAGCCGTAGGTCGCGGGCTCGAGATCGGGGTGCGAGGTCTGGCGCACCAGCCCCAGCGGATCGAGATCGGCGAGGAGATGGCCGCGCACGCGATAGGCGCGGATGAGCGAGAGCGCGCGCAGCGCGTCGAGCGTCGCCTGCTGCGGCGCGACGCCGGAAGGCAGCGGCGCCGCGGCCGGGGCCGCGGCCGCTCCGTTGCCGTGGCCGTTGGCGATGACGTGGCCGCGCTCGCGCCCCCAGCCGGGCCCTTCGAGCTCCTTGAGGAGCGCCGGCGCCTCCTCGGCGAGGTCGGCGAAGAAGCTGCGCCAGCTCGCATCGACCGAGGCGGGATCCTCGAGCCAGCGGGCATAGAGCTCGGCGATGAAGGTGGCGTTGACGCCGTTGAGAAAGGTGGCTTGGTCCAGGGGCGACATGGAGGTTCCGACTGTAGCTGCCGGGCGCGGAAGCGGGCAGGCTCGCCTTCCGCCGGTACCGGCAGCCCTAAAGATAGGATGGGGCGGCCGAAAACCTAGTCCGACAATGGTTCATGTCAGGTTTATGCGAGTCGCCCCGCAGCGCCTCGCCGGGATCCGTTGTCCCCGGCTAAGCCTTTGCCGCGGCTTGGATTTTCTTGGCCGCCTCGACCAGAGTGCGGACCGAGGCGACGGATTTGTCGAACATGGCGCGCTCGTCGGCGTTGAGCGCGATCTCGACGATGCGCTCGACGCCCTTGGCGCCGATCACCACCGGCACGCCGACATAGAGGTCCTTGACCCCGTACTGGCCGGTGAGCCAGGCGGCGCAGGGCAGCACGCGCTTCTTGTCGCGGAGATAGGCTTCCGCCATGGCGATGGCCGAGGAGGCCGGCGCGTAGAAGGCCGAGCCGGTCTTCAAGAGATTGACGATCTCGCCGCCGCCGCCGCGCGTGCGCTGGACGATCTTGTCGACACGCTCCTGCGTGGTCCAGCCCATCTTGACCAGGTCGGGGAGCGGGATGCCGGCCACCGTCGAATAGCGGATGAGCGGCACCATGTCGTCGCCATGCCCGCCGAGCACAAAGGCGGTGACGTCCTCGACCGACACGCCCATGTCCTCGGCGAGGAAATGGCGGAAGCGCGCACTGTCGAGCACGCCCGCCATGCCGATGACGCGATGAGGCGGCAGGCCGCAGGCCTCGCGCATCACCCAGACCATGACGTCGAGCGGGTTGGTGATGGTGATGACGAAGGCGTCGGGGCAGTGCTGCTTGATGTTCCGGCCGACGGTGGCGATGACCTCGGCGTTCTTGCCGATGAGATCGTCGCGGCTCATGCCGGGCTTGCGCGGGAAGCCGGCGGTGACGATGACGACGTCGGCGCCGGCGATGACCGAGTAGTCGTTGCCGCCGCCGACCTTGGCGTCGAACCCCTCGACCGGCGCGGCCTCGGCGATGTCGAGCGCCTTGCCCTGGGGAATGCCTTCCATGATGTCGAACAGGACGACATCCCCCAGCTCCTTGAGCCCGGCGAGCAATGCCAGCGTGCCGCCGATCTGCCCGGCGCCGATCAGCGCGATCTTGTTGCGTGCCATCCGCGACCTCTTCGTCTGGGGAATATCGGGTTCGGCCGCGTCTTACTCCGAATTGCCGGCGGGGGCAAGCGCCGCCGCGGCTGCACAAAATTTGAGCGCGCCCCTACCCGCGCCTGCCGGCGATATAGTCCTCGGTCTGCATCTCGATGAGCCGCGAGACCGTGCGCTGGAACTCGAAGGTGCCGTCGCCTTCGGTGTAGAGCAGCTGCGGCGGCACCTCGGCCGAGCAGACGAGGTTGCCGCGCGCCTCGTAGAGCGTGTCGATGAAGATCTGGAAGCGCTTGGCCTCGTTGCGCCGGTTGCGGCCGAGGCGCGGGATGGCTTCGACGACGAAGGTGTGAAAGGTCTGGCACAGCGCCAGGTAGTCGGCCGGCCCGTGCGCCTCGCCGCACAGCTCGGCGAAGGAGAACCAGGCGACATTCTTGGCGGCGCGCGGCACGATGACGAAGCGCGCCTGCACCAGCAGCGTCTTGCTCGCCGCCGAGGCGTTGTCGGTGAGATCGGCGAAGGCGCGCTCGAGCGCACGATAGGCTCCGTCGTCGGCCGGCGTGAAATAGGCCTGGCGGCCGGCGAAGCGCACCAGGCGATAATCGCGGCCGTCATCGAGCTCGAGGATGTCGAGCTTCTCCTTGAGGAGATCGATGAAGGGCAGGAAGCGCTCGCGCTGCAGCCCGTCCTTGTAGAGATCGTCGGGCGCGCGGTTCGAGGTGGCGACGACGACGACTCCGGCCTCGAACAGCGCGGCGAAGAGCCGGCTTAGGATCATCGCGTCGGCGATGTCGGTGACCTGGAACTCGTCGAAGCAGAGCAGCGTCGCCTCCTTGGCGATCGCCCGCGCGACCGGGCCGATCGGATCGCCCTTCTTGGCGCGGCGCGCGTGGATGCGCTCGTGCACTTCGAGCATGAAGGCGTAGAAATGGACGCGCCGCTTCAGCGCCACCGGCGCGCTGGCGAAGAACATGTCCATGAGCATGCTCTTGCCGCGGCCGACGCCGCCGAAAATGTAGAGCCCCATCGGCGGCTGCGGGCTCGCCGGCGCCAGGCCGAGGCGCGCGCGCCAGCCCTGCTCGCCATTGTTGGGCTTGTACCTGCTGAGCGCGCGCCAGAGGCTCTGCAGCTTGTCGACGGCAAGCCGCTGCGCGCCGGCGGGCAGCAGCTCGCCGCTCTCCAGGCGCGCGCGATACTGCGCCAAGGGACCGTCGGTCGGCGCGGGCGGAGAGGCTGCGGGCTGGGCGGGAAGGTTCGGCAGCGGCATGAGCGGGCCGGTGTGATATAGAGAATCCGGCCGGTGCGCAAAAGAGGCGGGGCCGGCGCCGCCGATGTTTCACGGGAAACGGCGGCGGGGATCCCGGTACGCCACTGGCACACGGTTTTCCGCCGGGAGGGGCCTACGCCAATGGCGTACCCCAATGAAATTTTTTCGCCCTACCCCACTGGCGTAGTCCGCCGCGGCGGTCTTGCTTTCACCATGTCAAAGAGCGCGATAAGCGATGCTACCACGGGACCCCTTGGCGGCGGCGGCTCGCCGGACCGGTGCGGCTCTCGCGCTTGCTGGCGCAAGCGCTGTCGCCGCCGCGGACGAGCTCGCTTCGCGAGCTCGCCGCGACCTAGCGCCCGCCGGCGACGCGCAGGACGGTGGCGGTGATGTAGGAAGCGGCGTCGGAGAGCAGGAACAGCACCGCTTCGGCGATCTCCTCGGCGGCGGCGGCGCGGCCCATCGGGATGCCGGGCGCGAGCTTGCCGATGCGGTCCTCGATGCCCGAGGAGAGATGCAGCTCGGTGTCGGTGAGGCCGGGCGCCACCGCATTGACGCGCACCCCTTCGCCGGCGAGCTCGCGGCCGAGGCCGATGGTGAGCGTGTCGACCGCCGCCTTGGAGGCGGCGTACCACACCCACTCGCCGGGGCTGCCGAGGGTCGCGGCGCCGGAGGAGATGTTGACGATGGCGCCGCCTTTGCCGCCGTGCCGGGTCGAGAGACGCCGTGCCGCAGCGCGGGCGCAGAGAAAGGCGCCGAGAATGTTGAGATCGAACACCGCCTCGAGCGTCGCAGTCGGCACCTCGTCGAGCCGCCCCGAGCGCCCGGTCATGCCGGCATTGTTGACGAGATGGGTGAGCGGACCGAGCCGCCGCTCGGCTTCGGCGAAGAGGCGCTCGACCTCCGGCTCCTGCGCGACGTCGGCGGCGATCGCCGCGGCGCGGCCGCCGGCGCGCTCGATCTCCTGCACCACGGCGCCTGCCGCCGCGGCATTGCCGAGATAATTGACCGCCACCGCATAGCCGCGGCGGCCGGCGAGGCGACAGACGGCGGCGCCGATGCCACGCCCGCCGCCGGTGACCAGCAGGACCTTGCCGCTCACTCCGCCGCGGCGCTCCTCTCGCCCGGCCGGTTGCCCCATTCGCGGCGGAACAGCGCCTCCATCTCGCGCCGCACCTGCACCGCCGGCTCGCGCTCGTCGCAGGCGACATCGGCCCAGCGCACGCTCTCGCCCGCCTTGACCGCGCAGGAAAGCCTGACGCCGTGGGCAAGGCCGATCGGCAGCGCGCCCAGCGCCAGCGAGCGCGGCGCCGGCATCAGCTTGCCATAGACGGTGTAGCCGCCTTCGCCGTCGAGCGTCTCGCCGGCGGCGAGATCGCGCTTCGCCGTGGCGACGGCGTCGCCGCGGAAGCCGGTGGCGCTGCCGGTCGGCTCGCCGCGCAAGGCCGCGCTCGCCACCGAGATGCCGAGCTCGAGGCCGATCAGATGATAGGGCTTGTACATCGCGGCATAGCGGCCGCCGGGATCGGTGACCAGCCCATATTCGGCAAAGCAGCGCCGGACGTAGTCGCTCGGCGCCTCGAAGGTGACATAGACGCCCCAGCGCAGATCGCGGAACACCGGCCGCCCGTCGCGCTCGAGCGAGGAGATCACCTCGACCTGGCCTTTCTGCGCCAGCACGCCGCCTTCGGCGCGCGGCTTCAACAGGCGCGGCAGATCGTCGACGCCGCAGGCCGGAAAGGCGAGACCGTCCTCGGCCGGCAGCAGCCCGGTCGCGTTCGCCACCGCCGCCATCTCGATCGCCGACTTGGTGCCGTCGAGGAAGGAATTGAACATCTGCGGATTCATCCCGCCGAGGCGAGCCGCTTCCGGCGAAAGCCCGTAATGGCCCCAGACCGTGTCGGGCGTCGAGGCGTGATAGGCGGGCAGGTATTTCGTGCCTTTGCCGGCCGCCACGACGTCGAAGCCGGCGGCGCGCGCCCAGTCGACCAGCTCGGCGATGAGCGCCGGCTGGTCGCCATAGGCCATGGAATAGACGATGCCGGCCTCGGCCGCGCGCCGCGCCAGCAGCGGCCCGGCGAGCACGTCGGCCTCGACATTGACCATGACGATGTGCTTGCGCTGCTCGCAGCAGAGCAGCGCGTGGCGGATGCCGGACGGCGGATGGCCGGTGGCGTCGATGACCACGTCGATGCCGGGGGCCGCGATCATCGCCGCCGCATCCTCGGTGAGGAAGGTGCCGCCGCTCTTGACCGCCTCGTCGACGGAACGCGGCTCGTGCCGCTCCGGCGCCCAGCCGACGCGCGCCAGCGCCTCGGCGGCGCGCGCGGGCGAGAGATCGGCGATGCCGGCGACATGGAGCCCCGGCGTGCGCGGCGCCTGCGCCAGGAACATCGAGCCGAACTTGCCGGCGCCGATCAGGCCGACGCGCACCGGCTTGCCGGCTTCCGCGCGCTGGCGGAGCTTCAGGGCGAGATTCATGGGTCTCTCCTCAGGCGACCGCCTGGCGCCGTCTTGCGTATTGCAGAAGGCAATCGTCGGAGAGCGGCTCGATCGGCGCGAAGTCGCGGTTGGCGATCCAGGTCGGGCGCTTGAAGCGGCGGATCGCGTTGTCGCAGCGGTTGAGCGAGAGATAGACGATCCAGCGCGACCACGGCGTCAGGTTCGAGCCCGAGGCGTGGACGAGATTGCCGTGGAACAGCAGCATCGAGCCGGGCGGGCCTTTGGGCGCGACGATGCCGCCTTCCTTCACCAGCCGCGTGATGGTCGCATTGTCGACGGTCCAGAGCGGATAGCTCGTCGTCGTCACGTCGTGCCCGGCCTCGAGCCGGCCGAGCCGGTGGCTCCTCGGGATGAACATCAGCGGCCCGTTGAACTCGTTGGCCTCGGCGAGGAAAAGAGCGATGTTCATCGCCCGCGGCGCCGGCATGTCGTCGTCCGCGTACCAGGTGGCGTAGTCCTGATGCCATTGCCAGACCGCGCCGTCGAAGGCCGCCTTGGCGTTGATCTTGAACTGATGCAGATAGAGCCGGTCGGAGCCGAGCAGCTGCATGCCGGGCTCGATGAGACGCGGATGGCGCGCCAGGATGGCATAGACCTCGTTCCAGGTCTGGACGTAGAAGGCGGTGCGCGGCGCCTCCGAGTCCTTCTCGCGCCACACCTCCTCGCGCTCAGTCGCGAAGATGCCGGGAACCTCGGAATTGAGCAGATCCATCTCGGCCGGCGTGAAGACGCTCGGCAGGAAGAGATAGCCCTGCTCCTCGAACTCGGCGATCTCGGCCGGGGTGAGCTTCATGACGTCCTCCTCCGGCGCCGCGGCGCGGTGCCGCCGGCGCATTTTTCCCCAGCATGGGCCGGCGGGCGCGCACGGGTCAAGTTGGATTGGCCGGCGGCGGCGTCTAAGATGCGGGACGAAGCTGCCGGGAGCGAAACCATGGACGAAGATCGCTTCAACATGTCGATCCGCAAGTTCCTCAAGACCGTCGGCGTCACCTCGCAGCGCGAGATCGAGCAGGCGGTGCGCAAGCACGCGCCCAAGCCGGGCGGCCGGCTCCAGGCCAAGGTCGTGCTCTCGATTCCCGAGATCGGCCTGCGCCACGAGATCGACGGCGAGATCGAGACCGGCTGAGCGCGAGCATGGCGGCCATGGTGACGAATGCCGAGGTGCGCGCGTTCTGGGAGGCGCATCCGGTGGCGGCGGAGGCGATCGTCGCCGAGCCCGGCAGCGCCGCCTTCTTCGCCGCGTTCGACCGGCTGCGCGAGGCCGACGAGTGCGAGCCCTACGACTTCTCCAACCGCATCCACGGCTATGAGCAAGGCGCGGGCAAGCGCGTGCTCGATATCGGCTGCGGCAACGGCTACGTGCTGTCGCGCTACGCCCGGCACGGCGCCGTCGTCTGCGGCATCGATCTGACCGAGACCGCGCTGGCGCTGTCGCGGCGGCGCTTCGCGCTGGAGGGGCTCGCCGGCGAGTTCCGCCGCACCGACGGCGACACCATCCCCTATCCCGACGCCGCCTTCGACATCGTCTGCTCGATGGGCGTGCTGCACCATGTCGAGGATCCGCGGCCGATGCTGGCGGAAGCGGCGCGCGTGCTGCGGCCGGGGGGCGAGCTCATCCTGATGCTCTATCACCGCGACAGCTGGAAGTACCGCGTCCTCCTGCCGCTGCGCCGGCGCCTCGACCCGCGCTACCGCGGCAAGAGCCTGCAGCAGGCGCTCAACATGAACGACGGCGCGGCCTGCCCGCTGGCCAAGGTCTACAGCCGCGCCGAGGCGCGCGCGCTGCTCGGGGGATTCACCGACATCCGCTTTTCGCTCAATCAGCTCAGCTGGAAGCAGCTCCTGCTGCTGCCGCCGCTGGCGCGGCTGCTGGCGCCGGTGCTGCCGCCCTGCAGCGGCTCCTTCTTCGCCCGCCGGCTCGGCTGGAACCTCTATATCCGGGCGCGCAAGCCGGCATGACGCCACCAGGGGAGCCTTCGCCATGACCACGCCATCCTTGCCTCTTGCCGCGCCCGAGGAGGTCGGGCTTTCCGCCGAGCGGCTGCAGCGGCTCGGCGACGTGCTGCGCGGCGAGATCGACCGCGGCCGCGTCCCCGGCACGGTGGCGCTCGTCGCGCGCCGCGGCCGCATCGCCCATTTCGAGGCGCTCGGCGCGCGCGATCCCGAGAGCGGCGCGGCGATGCACAAGGACAGCATCTTCCGCATCTATTCCATGACCAAGCCGATCGTCTCGGTGGGGGCGATGATGCTGTGGGAGGAAGGCCAGTTCCTGCTCGGCGACCCCCTGGCGAAATACCTGCCGGAGTTCGCCGACCGCAAGGTGGCGGTGGAGCGCGACGGCAGGATCGAGCTGGTGCCGGCCGAGCGCGACATCACCATCCAGGACCTGCTGCGCCACACCTCGGGGCTCACCTACGAGTTCCGCGGCAATGCGCCGGTGCAGAAGATGTACATGGACGCCAAGGTCTTCCGCCGCAACCAGACCAATGAAGAGCAGGCGGCGACGCTCGCCCGCCTGCCGCTGATGCATCAGCCGGGCACGCGCTGGGAATACAGCCGCTCGACCGACGTGCTGGGACGGCTCATCGAGGTGCTGACCGGCGAGAGCCTGGGCGAGTTCCTGGCCGAGCGCATCCTGCGGCCGCTCGGCATGGCGGACACCGACTTCCACGTGCCGGCGGCGAAGCATCCGCGCCTCGCCGAGGCCTTCGCGCGCGATCCCGAGAGCGGCGCCGGGGTGCAGCTCATCGAGGTGCGCGAGAAGCCGAGCTTCGAGTCCGGCGGCGGCGGGCTGGTGTCGACGGCAATGGACTATGCGCGCTTCCTGCAGCTGCTGCTCAACGGCGGCACGCTCGACGGCGTGCGCCTGCTGAGCCGCAAGACCATCGAGTACATGACCGCCGACCATCTCGGGGGCGTCACCGGCGCGCCCGACCTGCTGATCCCCGGCTACGGCTTCGGCCTCGGCTTCTCCGTCCGCCTCCAGGCCGGCATCGCGCAGGTGCCGGGCTCGGTCGGCCAGTATTACTGGGGCGGGCTTGCCGGCACGACCTTCTGGGTCGATCCCGCCGAAGCGCTGTTCGCGCTGCTGCTGATCCAGGGTCCCGGCCAGCGCGAATATTACCGCGTGCTGTTCCGCGACATCGTCTACGCCGCGATCGCGGATTGAGCCGACCGTGGCGGCGGGCCGGCCCTCGCTGCGGGCGAACGCCAAGATGCAGCGCCGCATCGCCGCCCTGGTGGCGGCGTCGCTGCCGCCGCTCAGCGGCCGGATCCTGCGCATTCTCGACGACGGGCTGGCGGAGGTCGAAGGCAGCGTCCTGCTCAAGGCGCTGAGCGAAGGGGCCGGCGGCTTCGACGCGCGGCGCCACACCGACCGCACCGGCCACGAATGCCTGGTCAATCATCTGCGCTTCGACGCCGCGCCCGCCGGCGCCGACCGCGCGCTGGCGACGGCGCTCACCTATGCCGGCCAGCTCGTCGAGATGCTGGACCGCAGCGGCGCCGCCGGTCCGTTCCGGGTGATCGTCTCGCAGGATTCGCGCGACGGCGGCTGCGGCGTGCGCTTCCACCGCGTGCGGTCCGAGGAGAGCTGGCCCGCCGCGGATGTCGAAAGCGATCCCGACGAGGCGGTCCTGGTGCTCGATTGCGCCGCGCCGGGCGCGCAGCCTTAGGCGCCCGGGCGGCGACGTGACGGGGAGGCGGCTAGCGCCGCGCCACCAGCATCTTCTTGATCTCGGCGATGGCCTTGGCCGGGTTCAGGCCCTTGGGGCAGGTCTTGGTGCAGTTCATGATGGTGTGGCAGCGATAGAGCCGGAACGGGTCCTCGAGCGCGTCGAGCCGCTCGCCGGTCTTCTCGTCGCGGCTGTCGGCCAGCCAGCGATAGGCCTGCAGCAGGATCGCCGGGCCGAGATAGCGGTCGCCGTTCCACCAGTAGCTCGGGCACGAGGTCGAGCAGCAGAAGCACAGGATGCATTCCCAGAGCCCGTCGAGCCGGGCGCGCTCGTCGACGGACTGCACGCGCTCGCGGTCGGGCGCCGGCGTCTCCGCCTGCAGCCAGGGCTTGATCGACTGGTACTGCGCATAGACATGCGTCAGATCCGGCACCAGATCCTTGACCACCGGCAAGTGCGGCAGCGGATAGATCCTGACGTCGCCCTTGACCTCGTCGATGTATTTGAGGCAGGCGAGCGTGTTGGTGCCGGCGATGTTCATGGCGCAGGAGCCGCACACTCCCTCGCGGCAGGAGCGGCGGAAGGTCAAGGTCGTGTCGACCTCGTTCTTGATCTTGATGAGCGCGTCGAGGACCATCGGCCCGCAGGCGTCGAGATCGACCTCGTAGGTGTCGAGCCGCGGGTTGGCACCGGCGTCGGGATCCCAGCGATAGATCTTGAACGCCTTCACCCGCTTGGCGCCGGCGGGCGCCTTGAAGGTCTTGCCGGCGCGCACCTTCGAGTTGGCGGGCAAGGTGAATTCGACCATCGCGGCCCTCCGCTCCTCTTCTTCTCAGTAGACGCGCGCCTTCGGCGGCACGACCTGGACCTCGTTCGAGAGCGTGTACATGTGCACCGGCCGGTAATCGATGCTCACCTTGGCGCCATCGAGCCGGACGATCGTGTGCTTCATCCAGTTCTTGTCGTCGCGCTCGGGAAAATCCTCGCGCGCGTGGGCGCCGCGGCTTTCGGTGCGATTGAGGGCGGAATGCATCGACACCACCGCCTGGGCCAGCAGATTGTCGAGCTCGAGCGCCTCGACCAGATCGGTGTTCCAGATCAGCGAGCGGTCGGCGACGGCGAGGTCGCGCAACGAGGCGGCGACGTCGTCGATCCGCCGCCTGCCGTGCTCGAGCGTCTCCTTGGTGCGGAAGACGGCGCAGTCGGTCTGCATGGTTCGCTGCATGGCGAGGCGGATCTCGCTGGTCTTGAGCTTGCCCTTGGCGTTGCGCATGGCGTCGAACCGCGCCACCGCGGCATCGGTAACCGAGGCGCCGAGCGGCTTGTGCGGCGCGTCGGGCCGCACCAGCTCGGCGGCGCGATGGGCCGCGGCGCGACCGAAGACGACGATGTCGAGGAGCGAGTTGGTGCCGAGCCGGTTGGCGCCGTGCACCGAGACGCAGGCGGCTTCGCCGATCGCCATCAGGCCGGGGACGACGCGCTCGGAATCGGTCGGCGTCGGGTTGAGCGCCTCGCCGTGATAGTTGGTGGGGATGCCGCCCATGTTGTAATGGACCGTCGGCAGCACCGGGATCGGCTCGCGCGTCACCTCGACGCCGGAGAAGATCCGCGCCGTCTCGGAGATGCCGGGCAGCCGCTCGTGCAGCACCTTGGGATCGAGATGCTCGAGATGCAGCAGGATATGGTCCTTCTGCGGGCCGACGCCGCGGCCTTCGCGGATCTCGATGGTCATGGCGCGGCTCACCACGTCGCGCGAGGCGAGGTCCTTGGCGTGCGGCGCGTAGCGCTCCATGAAGCGCTCGCCGGCGCTGTTGGTGAGATAGCCGCCTTCGCCGCGCGCCCCTTCGGTGATGAGGCAGCCGGCGCCGTAGATGCCGGTCGGGTGGAACTGGATGAACTCCATGTCCTGCAGCGGCAGCCCCGCGCGCAGCACCATGGCGTTGCCGTCGCCGGTGCAGGTATGCGCCGAGGTGCAGGAGAAATAGGCGCGGCCGTAGCCGCCGGTGGCCAGCACGACCATGTGCGCGCGAAAGCGATGGAGGGTGCCGTCCTCGAGGTTCCACGCGATGACGCCGCGGCAGGCGCCCTCCTCGTCCATGATCAGATCGAGGGCGAAATACTCGACGAAGAACTCGGCGTTGTTCCTGAGGCACTGCTGATAGAGGGTGTGGATCATGGCGTGGCCGGTGCGGTCGGCGGCGGCGCAGGCGCGCTTCGCCATGCCGCCTTCGCCGTAGTCGGTGGTGTGGCCGCCGAACGGCCGCTGATAGATCTTGCCGTCCTCGGTGCGCGAGAACGGCACGCCGAAATGCTCGAGCTCGATCACCGCCGGGATGGCGTTGCGGCACATATATTCGATCGCGTCCTGGTCGCCGAGCCAATCGGAGCCCTTGACCGTGTCGTACATGTGCCAGCGCCAATCGTCCGCGCCCATGTTGCCGAGCGCGGCGCTGATGCCGCCTTGCGCCGCCACGGTGTGGCTGCGCGTCGGGAAGACCTTGCTGATGCAGGCGGTCTTGAGCCCCGCCACGGTCGTGCCGAGCGCGGCGCGCAGCCCGGCGCCGCCAGCGCCCACGACGACGACGTCATAGGCGTGATCGACGATCCCGTAAGCCTGGGCCATTGTCCCTTAGCCTCCGAAAGCGATGCGCAAGACCGCGAAGATGCCGGCGACGGCGAGCGCCACGGAGACCAGCCGCATCACGACCAGCGAGGAGATCTTGAGCCATTCGCTGTGGACGTAATCCTCGATCACCACCTGCAGCCCGAGTGCGCCGTGATAGAACAGCGCGATTACCGTCAGGATGGTGAGGATCGCCGGCAGCGGCTCGTGCAGCCAGCGCAGGACCTGGGCGCGGTCGGCGCCGGCGAGCGCCACGAGCGAGGCGGCGAACCACAGGCCGAGCAGGATCAGCGCCACGGCGGTGACGCGCTGCGCCCACCAATGCTCGACGCCTTCCTTGGCCGAGCCGGGCCCGACGGCGCGGCCGAGCGGCGAACGGAGCTGCTGCCGGTCCATCGTCAGCCCCGCACCAGAAGGCCGGCAGCGTAAGCGATGACGGTGAGCGCGCCGCTCGCCGCCACCACGGTCCAGCCGCTCGCGTAGGCGGTGCGCAGCTCGAAGCCGTAGCCGGCGTCCCAGACCAGATGCCGGATGCCGTTGCAGAGATGGTAGAAGAACGAGAAGGTCCAGCCCAGCAGCATGAGCAGCCCGAGCCAGGAGCCGAAGAACCAGCGCGCGGCGGCGAAAGCGTGGTCGCCCGTCGCCGCGGCCACGAGCCACCACACCAGGAAGGGCGAGCCGACGCTCAGGAAGATGCCGGTGGCGCGATGGTTGAGCGACAGCATCGAGGTGAGCTGCAGCTTGTAGATCGTGCCTAACTGGAAAGGCGAGAGCGGCCGTTCGGCGGGCGTCATTGCGGGAGAGCCTTGCGCTGAGGCGCGGCGAGAGGCCGCGCGCATCATGTAGCCCCCGCCGCCGCGGCAAGTCAACGTTGCCCCCTGCATGGCTGGGCACGAGGAGCGGCGGCGCCGGCGCTCGAAGCCGGCCGCGCTTTGTGGAAAAGCCTGGGGACGAAGCGAGGACAAGCTGTGCGATTCGTGAAATTTTATGCACAGAAATCTTCTCTCGACGCAAGAAAACTGCTTGTGGCATCGGCGGATTCTGCGATCATCGACGCATGGCTCGCGAGAGCGCCGGCCCTTCGATCAGGGGCCGGAGGCCCATCTGGCGGTGGGCCGCCGGCAAGAGATCGGCAGGGTCGTGCGTGCAGCCCGCCGCGGAGGCGGGCTCTCCGGGCGATGCGGCCGGCGCCTCACAGCGCGGGCCGTGTCGAGGCGGGCGCTCCCATGCCCTGCTTCGGCCGCTGGGCGACGCAGGCTGACCGCAAGGAAAGCCGACGCGGCGCCGGATCAGGAGCGGTCCTTCGGGACGCGGCTTCGGGTTGGCGGTCGAGGCGATGCGCGGGGATGCGCGCCGAGCCGGGCCCGTCACAGGGCTCGCACCGGACGAAGGCGGCGTCCCGCCCGGACGCCGCAGGCGGTGGGGAAAGCCCATCCGCTCGTGAGTCAGGGGGCCGGCAGCGGCTCCTTGAGAGGCGTCAGCGGCATCCGCGAGGGTGCTCTGGCGCCTCTCGCCTTTGGTCCCGCTCAGGCGCGCGGCATCAGCACCCAGTAATCGAGGTCGAGGACCACGGCGGGGTGGTAGGTCTCGCCCTGCCGGTCGGGGAAATCGGCGCAGGGATGGTCCTTGGCGGCCACCGTGCGCAGGCGCAGCCCGCCGACATCGCCGTGCCCGGCGAGCTCGGCCTTGTCGAGCACCTCGCTCCAGGCGTAGAGCGTGTCGCCGGCAAAGCACGGCGCGACATGGCGCCCGCCATTGAGCGCCGCGACGCGGAAGGCGTTGGCGAGCCCGTTGAAGCTGAGCGCGCGCGCCAGGCTGATGACGTGGCCGCCATAGATGAGGCGCTTGCCGAAGCGGCCCTGCGCCTCGCTGTGGCGGTTGAAATGGACCTTGGCGGTGTTCTGGTAGAGCCGCGTCGCCATGGCGTGCTCGGCCTCTTCGATGGTCGTGCCGTCGACATGGTCGATGCGCTCGCCCGGCGCGTAATCGTCCCAGCCCTGCCTGGCCCCGGCGAGGGCGCGGTCGTAGCCGGCGAGAGCGAGGCGCGGCGGCAGCCGCAGCGAAGCGGGCGCGACCGCGTCGGGGAGCTTCGGCACCGACGGCGCCGGCGCCGGCGCGGCGGGATCGCGCTTCCGCACCATCACCCAGCGGACATAGTCGAGGAGGCTCTCGCCGCGCTGGTTGAAGCCCTGCGAACGCACATAGACGGTGCCGGTCTGCTTGTTCGAGTTCTCGCGCAATCCCACCACCTCGGAGCGCGCGGTCACGGTGTCGCCGGGATAGAGCGGCGCGCCGAAGATGCCGGCGGCATAGCCGAGATTGGCGACGGCGTTGATCGAGACGTCCGGCACCGTCTTGCCGAAGACGATATGGAAGGCGAGGAAATCGTCGAGCGGCGCGCGCGCGAAGCCCAGCGCCTGGGCGAAGGGATCGGCCGAGTTGACGGCGAAGCGCGTGCCGGTGAGCGCGAGATAGAGCGCGGCGTCGGCCTCGCTCACCGTCCTGGGCGTCGCGTGGAGGAGCGTCTCGCCGAGACGGAAATCCTCGAAGAAGCGGCCGGGGTCGGTCTTGTCGCTCATCCCGCGGCCTTTTCCAGCTCGGCGATCTGCTCCGCCAAG